>JAIXVH010000470.1 GCA_027483125.1 Acetobacteraceae bacterium
CGACGCGCCGGCCGCGCCGCTGCGCGGGGGGATGCACGGGGCGCGCAGTCGGGCAGGCAACCTATCCGAAGGGATAGGTCAGGCCAGGCCCTTCGCGATCAGCGCCGGCTGGGCGCTGCTGGAGGCTGCCGAACGCTGGCGGATCGCCGATTACCGTGCCCGGGCGCTGGCCATCGCGCGGGATGTGCAGCGGCAATGCTTCATCGAGGTCGGCGGGCGGTGGCTGCTGCTGCCGGGCGCCTATGGTTTCCGCAACGCCAATCGGGTGGTTGATCCCGCCCCGTATTTGCCAGGGATCGCGCCAACCTCTCAGCAGTTGGAGCCTCCGACAAACCTTGGGCGTTTCAGCTCAGCAACACATGGCCACGGCGGCATTGCGCCAAGCCGTCTTGCAACCGGGCGACGGCGGACACCGCCATGCCATGCCCAAAGGTCTGCTCAACCAGCCGGATCTTTTCCTCGGCAGCGTAGCGCCGACGGCGATGGTTGCCGCTGATGATTTCAACGCGATCGATGGGCTTCGAGACAGGCGTGCACCCAGGCTTCAACCTGGGGATTCTCGGTTTCGCCATCTGCCCGGTCGAAATGGGGGCCGCACCATCCCTCCCAAGGCAACCTGATCCATGGCCGCCTCAAAAACTGCAGCAATTTACACCACGTTGACGGACGTGACCTGACACTAACCCCGGGGAGTGCCGTCCATCCTCAAAGAAAAACGCGACTAGAAGGATCACCGCATGTGCCGCTGGATCGCTTACGCTGGGGCTCCCCTCCGAGTGAGCACCCTGTTGTTCCAACCGGAAAACTCGCTGATTCGACAAAGCCTCCATGCCAAACACGGCGTGCCGACCAATGGCGACGGCTTTGGGCTTGGCTGGTATGGTGAAAGGCCATTTCCTGGGCTTTACCGCGATATCCTGCCCGCTTGGAACGATGCCAACTTGCGGAGCCTCGCGGATCAGGTACGTGCGCGGCTTTTTTTCGCGCATGTGCGCGCCTCAACGGGCACGCCCACCAGCCGCGAGAATTGTCACCCCTTTGCTCATGAGCATATGCTTTTCATGCATAACGGGAAGATTGGCGGGTACGAGCGCATCCGACGCCGGCTTGAGGGCATGATCGGTGATGAGTTTTATGCCCTTCGGCATGGGGGCACAGACAGCGAGCTTTTCTTTCTGATGGCGCTCAGCAATGGGCTGATGGAGGAGCCTACCGCGGCTATTGCTCGCACGGTCCGACAGGTCCGACGCGAAATGTTTCTGCAAAACATCCCGGAGCCCTTTCGGATGACTGCGGCCTTGAGTGACGGCGAACGAATAATCGCCGTGAGAACGTCATCAGACAGCGCTTCTCCGTCTCTCTTCCATACAGCAGGGGGCGAAATCCTTGCCGACGGTCCGCAGCTCCGTTTCACGCCTGGTCGAGGAACCGTGATGGTCCTCTCTGAGCCTCTCGATGCCGAGGGGCATTGGCAGGAAGTGCCTGAGGACCACGTGCTCGAGACGCGTCAGGGCGAAGCGCGCGTCCGTCCAATTCCGTTGGACCTTGTTGGCTCAGCCTAACCGCAAGCGGCTGAGGAAGCCGCCGGTGCCACGGCCTGGAGGGCGTAGCCCGACCGGAGTGAGACGGTGGCACCGGCAAGACATGCGTATCAAGCGGCAGGGGAGACAATCACGTCCGAACTGGCGGTCTTGTTTGAGGCGTCGCAGACGCAACAAAGCCCTGACATCGCGAGCGATATCAGAGTTTTGTGTGGTATTATGGCATGGTTGGATGCGGGGGAGGCGCAAGCTTCTTGACTTGCTGGTCTGCGGATAGCGGCATCGCCACGCTACCCGAAGATGAAGTCGCTCTCCGTCATGCTGGCCATGCCGAAGACCAGGATGGCGTGCCCGTTGAACTCCACCTGCGTACTCCCATTGGCCATGTTCAGGAACAACTGGCTGAACTGCGTCACACCGCTGCCCGCGGCGAACTGGATCTTGTCCTGGCCGGCGGTGAAGCCCGCCACCTGATCATAGCCCCAGCCGGTGGCGTTGTAGAGGAAGCGGTCAGCCCCGCCCTGGGAATAGATCACGTCATTGCCCGCGCCGCCGATCAGCGTATCGGCCGCCGCCGTGCCCCAGATGATGTCCGCCCCACCTGCGCCATCGATGAGCGATGCTAGGCCGGCATTGCTGCCCACCAGCAGATTGGCCAGCGCATTGCCCACAAGCCCGGTGCCATCGGCGACCAGCCGCGCTTCCTCGACATTGTCGCCGATCGAGAAGGTGCCGGTGCCCGCGAAATAGACGATGTCGTAGCCGGCATCGACGCCTTCGGTCACGATGGCGGCGCTGTCAGAGACCACATACTGGTCGTTGCCCTCACCGCCAGCCATCACATCCGCGCCGCCCTGGCCGCGCATGATGTCATCACCCGCCTCGCCATTCAGCGTGTCGGCGAAGCCGCTGCCCCAGAGCACGTCATGGCCGCCGCGGGCGTCGATACGGCTGGCCTCGGCCTGGTTGGCGACCAAATCCTCGGCGGTGTCGGCACCGGTCAGGCGGACCACGCCGGGGGCTGCCATGCGCACGATCTCGACATGGGCGAAGTTGGTCCAGTTATTGACGGCGAGCCAGGCGGTGTCGGTGCCCTCGCTGGCGCTTTCGGCGATGGCGGCCTGGATGTGGCCGACGACGTACTGGTCGTTGCCGGTGCCACCGAACATGGCAGCCGCGCCATTCTGGCCACGGAGCACGTCATCGCCCGCGCCGCCGATCAGCGTATGGGCCAAGGCGCCGCCCCAGAGTTCGTCATTGCCGTCATTGGCGTTGATGGAGCTGGCGGCGGCTGCATTCGCGACGATGATCTCGCTGCCGCCATTGCCGTTGACGAAGGTGCCGCCGCCATAGAGGCGAATGATCTCGATATTGATGTTCGCCGTCCAGCCATTGCCCGAAACCCAGGCGGTATCGGTGCCCTGGTTCGCGGCTTCGGTGATGACGTCCTCGGCGTCATCGACCAGGTATTGGTCGTTGCCTTGGCCGCCGGACATCCGGTCGGCACCAGTGCCGCCGTCCAGGATGTCGTCATCGAAGCCGCCCTGCAGCGTGTCGATGCCGCCACCGCCAAGGAGGGTGTCATTGCCCCAGCCGCCCGACAGCAGGTTGGCGCCGCTGCGGCCGATCAGCGTGTCACCGCCGGCACCGCCATAGGCGTCGGTCAGCGTCGTGCCGGCCAGCGTGATGGCCTGGCCTGCGATGCTGGTGGCCTGCGCGCCCCCATCCAGCGCGCGCAGATCGATGGTGACAGCGCTGGAGAGCGGCGCAGCATTCAGCGCGGTCTTGCCGGCGCCCAGCGTGGCGCGCCCGGCTTCCAGCCCCGCGAGGCG
>JAIXVH010000038.1 GCA_027483125.1 Acetobacteraceae bacterium
AAGACCATCTGCTCGCAATTGCCGCATTTGTGCCAGAGGTTCTCGGGCGCCTCGCGCCCGCCGCCGAAGAGCGTCTTGATCTTCGGCAGCGCCCATTCGCTGATCCAGTTCATGCAGGGCCTATAGCGCCGGGTGGGGGGCGGCGGGAAGCGGGCGCTTTTCCGCTTGACCCGGCGCGCCAGCGGGCCAGCATGACAGTCCCTGACCAGGAGCCACTCCATGCGCATGCGCCGCCGCCACGCCCTCGCCCTGCCCGCACTCGCTTTGCCCGCATATGCGCAGGGCTGGGCGCCCAGCCAGACCATGCGGGTGGTCATCCCCTTCACGCCCGGCGGCACCATGGATCCGGTGGCGCGCATCGTGCAGCAGCATCTGAGCCAGGCGCTCGGCCAGAACCTCGTCATCGAGCACCGGCCGGGTGCGGCCACCGTGCTCGCCACGCAGGAGATCCAGCGCGCGCCGGCCGATGGCCATGCGATGCTGATGATCGCCAATTCCTTCGCCGCCAACATCACCTTGCGGCCGACCACGCCCTATGACGGCCTGCGCGATTTCGCGCCGATCGTGCTGGCGACCGTGGTGCCGCATGTGCTGGTGGCGCACCCCGCGGTGGCGGCCGATTTCCAGGGCTTCCTGGCAGCGGGCCGGCGCGCCGGCCAGGGGCTGGCCTTCGGCTCCTATGGCGTGGGCACCTCGAACCATCTGGGCGGCGAGCAATTCGCCCGGCTGGCGCAGCTGAACGCCACGCATGTGCCCTATAATGGCGCGCCGCAGGCCTATACGGATCTTCTCGGCAACCGCATCCAGTGGATGTTCGCGAACCTGCCCGATGTGATCCAGCCGGTCTCGCTCGGCCAATGGCGGGCACTCGGCGTCTCGGCCGAGCAGCGCCTGCCGCAGCTGCCGCAGGTGCCGACCATGGCCGAGCTGGGCTTTCCGCTGGTGCTGTCGGATTCCTGGTTCGGCATCATCGTGCGCAGCGAGACCCCGCAGCCCGCCCGCGCCCGGCTGGAGGCCGCCTGGATCGCCGCACTGAACCGCCCCGAGGTGCGCGGCCGGCTGGAGGAACAGGGCTTCACCGTGCTGGCCCGCGGCGCGGAGGGCTTCGGCGCCGATATCCGCCGCTATGCGCAGACCTACGCGCAGGTGATCCGCGACGCCAATATTCGTGTCGAGTAGCGCGCGCAGGCGCATTGTTACGGAGTAGAATACGCCGCGAATCGCAGGAGAGCGACCGTGGCCTTTGTCATCGCCATCGCGCAGCAGAAGGGTGGAGCGGGGAAATCCACGCTGGCGGCCAACCTCGCGGCGGCCCTTGCCGCGCGGCGCCGCGTTGCCCTGCTCGACACCGATCCGCAGGCGACACTCACCCGCTGGGCGGAATTGCGCGCGCGCCATGAAGGTGCCGCGGCGATCACCTTCGACGCGCCCTCCGGCTGGCGAGTGACGGGCGCGATCGACAAGCTCAAGCGCGACCATGATGTGGTGCTGATCGACACCGCGCCGCATGCGCAGACCGACAGCCGCGTCGCCATCCGCGCGGCAGACCTGGTGATCGTGCCCATGCAGCCGGCCGGGCCGGACCTCTGGGCCAGCGAGGCCACGCTGCAGCTGGCGGCCGCCGAGAAGCGCACAGCCCGCGTGCTGCTGAACCGCGTGCCGGCGCAGGGGCGGCTGAAGGAAGTGATCCTGGCGGAACTGGCCACGCGCAAGCTCGCCACACTCGGCCCGGGCCTGGGCAACCGCACCGGCTATGCCACCGCCTTCATGCTGGGCCTGGGCGTGACGGAAGCCGCGCCGCGCAGCACGGCCGCCGAGGAAATCACCGCCACCCTGGCGGCGCTGGCCAGATTGATGAAGACTTAGCCCATGGGATCGCTGCTTCTGGTTTTGCACCTGCTGGGTGCCGTCTTGTGGGTGGGTGGCATGGCCTTCGCGCTGATCGCGCTACGCCCTGCCCTATTGGCCATCGACCCGCCTTCGCGCATTGCGCTGATGGCACGCGTGCACAAGCGCTTCTTCATGGTGGTCTGGCACGCCATGCCGATCGTGATCCTGACCGGCTATGGGCTGCTGTTCGGCGTCTTCGGCGGGTTTGGCGGCGTGCGCTGGCCGATCCACCTGATGCATCTGCTGGGGCTGATCATGTCGGGCGTGTTCCTGATGATCTGGTTCATCCCGTTCCGGCGGATGCGCGCGGCCGTCGCGGCCGGTGACAACGCGGCCGCGGCGGCGGCCAATGACAGCATCCGCAAGCTGGTCACGCTGAACCTGGCCCTGGGCCTGGTGACCATCGCGCTCGGCGCCGTGGGCCGCTACTGATGCTGACCATCAGCGAGGATGACTACCCCGAGATGGCGGCCGTCGAGGCCATCCAGCGCGGGCTGCACGCCTATAACCAGGAAATGGGCGGCCCCTATGACCGCGAACCCGTCACCGTGCTGGCGCGCGATGCGGATGCCACGGTCAAGGGCGGCCTGCTGGGCATGACCTATTGGAACTGGCTGTTCATCGACTGGCTCTGGCTGCACCGCGACACGCGCGGCCAGGGCACCGGCTCGCAGCTGCTGGCGCGCGCGGAGGAGATCGCGCGCAAGCGCGGCTGCACACACGCCTATACGGACACCTTCAGCTTCCAGGCACCGCAATTCTGGGCGCGCAATGGCTGGTCGGAGGCCGGGCGGCTGGATGGCATGCCGCCCGGTCATGCAAGGATCTGGTTCCAGAAAACCTTGTAGCCGCGGTTGATGGGCCGATTCACCTGACACCTGCGAAGCAAGCGTCAGGATCGGACCGCTAGGCCAAGGTCGTCAGATCCTGGAACCAATGCTGCGCCGGCACATAGCCACGCACATTGCGCGACACCGCCTTGGGGTTGGTGTCATGCACCACGAAGACCCACAGCGCCTCGTTCACCGCCTTTTCGTGCACGCGCTGCATCAGGCGGTTCTGTTCCGTCTCGTCGAAGCTGCTGGTCGCGGCGTCGAGCAGGCGGTCCATCTCGGCATCCCGGTAGTGGCCGTAATTCACGCCCACCGGATTGATCTGGCCGGAATGGAAGAAGCGGATGAAGGCGTAGAGCGGGTCAGACGTCAGATAAGCCACATTGTTCGCGGTGATGTTGCCCTGGCGGGAAATCGCGCCGGCCGCACCTTCGCGCCAGGCGGTGTAGAGCACTTCCAGTTCCACCACCTGGAACTCCACCTGGATGCCGAATTCGCGCCAGGCGGATTGGATGTATTCGTTCATCGGCATCGAGAGCATCTGCCCCGAACCGCCCGAGGGCACGATGAATCGCGTGCGCAGCGGCGTGCGCGGGGTGATGCCGGCCTCGGCCAGCAGGCGGCGGGCTTCGGCCGGGTCGTGGCGGACGCGGAAGCTGGGCTGGCCGAACCAGGGCGAGGTGGGGTCCACCACACCAACGGCGGGCTTGGCCAGGCCACCCATCAGCGCCACCACCTCATCGCGGTTGATCGCCAGGTTCGCCGCCTGGCGCAGCCGCAGATCGCGCCAGGGCGAGCCTTCGAGCAGGCTGAGGTGATAGTTCCACACATGCGGCGTGACGTTCTGGATGATCCGCGCGCCGGATTGCGCCAGGCGCGGCAGAAGATCGGGCGCAGGGCTTTCGATGATATCGACCTGGTTGGTCAGCAGCGCATTGGTGCGCGTGATGGTCTCGGGCGCCACCACCAGCACGATGCGGTCCACCTTGGCCATCCGGGCGGGGTTCCAATAGCTGGTGTTGCGCACCAGCTCGGCCCGTTCGCGCGGCACCAGGCGGCCGAGGCGGAAGGGCCCGGTGCCTGAGGGTTCTGCCGCGAAGCGGTCCCAACTGCGGCCCAGGCGTTCGTATTGCGCGGGCGATGAGATCAGGAACCACAGCATCTGGTAGGGGAAGAAGCTGTCCACCGCGCGGGTGGTGACCTGCACGGTCATGTCATCGAGCTTGCGCCAGGACGCCACGCTGGGCAGGCGCGGGCGCACCTGGGCGGCCTGGCGCTGGTCGAAATGCGGTGCCTGCGGGTTCAGGACTTTTTCGAAGTTCCAGATCACCGCATCGGCGTTGAACGGGCTGCCGTCATGGAAGGTCACACCGCTGCGCAGGCGGAACACCCAATTGCGGCGGTCGGCGGGGTCCGAAGCCCATTCGGTGGCCAGGCCTGGCACCAGCTTGCCGGGGCGGTCGGCGACATCCATCTCCCACGCCACCAGCGGGTCATAGAGCGTGTGGCCGGTGAACTGATAGGCGCCGGCGCCGCGATCGGGCTGGCCGGTGGTCTGCGGGATATCGGCCATGGAAATGCCGTAGCGCAACACGCGCTCTTGTTGGGCATGGGCGGGGGCGATTGCACCCGCGCCGGGCATTGCGACAGCACCGGCAGTGAGCAGATCGCGGCGGGATAGAGACATAAGGCGGGACATCCTTTTGGTGTACCGGACCGCCTAGCAACGCTCATGCCAGCCGGCGTGTTGACGCGCGCAGCACCGCGGGTGTCTGTTTTCCCTTCAAGAGTAAGGAGAAAACAGGATGCACCGCTGGATCATGGCCATGCTGCTGGTCACTGCTGCTGCCACGGCGCAGACGCTCGATATGCGCGTGGCGAGCTGCGCCAGTGCCCGCAGCGAGGGTGCGCCGCCCGTGGCCTCGCTGGCGCTGGTGCTGGCCGGGCGAACGGCGGCCGCCAATGCCCCCCTGCGCTACGCACCCGCGCATGTCGAGGCGATCACGGCCGCCCTCAACGCGCGCTGTGATGATGCCGCCGCTGCGGCGCAGCTTCTAGCCGATATCGCTGCCGCCGTGCCGATGCCGCCGCCCTCGGAAGGCGACCGCCACATCGCGACCATGACCTGCATGGGGCTCGGCCAGATCTGGCGGTCGGAGGCACGGCGGCTCGTGCCCTTCCTGGCGGGGTCTCACCTGGACCTGGTCGATCGCGCGGCCTTCGACAGGATCGGTGAGGGCTTGCCGCGCGCCTGCCGCGAGAATGGCGCTGGCGAGCGCCCGGTGATGGAGGTGCTGCGCGGGCTAGGCTGACGCCTTGGCGTCATCCGGCCGCGGCGCGGCGAACAGCTCCGTCAGCTCCGCGTAATCGCGATAGCCGCAGCGCGCGATGGTGCGCGCGGCCACCGCATCGAAGCGGCCCTTGTTGAGCACGTTGTCGGCGATGTGCACGCCGATCACCTGCCCCACCACCAGCCAGCCGCCGGTCGGCTTGCCGTCGATGTCGTGGAACTGCATCGAGTGCACCACCTTGCATTCCAGGCTGGCGGGGCTGGCGGCCACGCGGGGCGCGCGCACGAATTGGCATGGCGCGCGTTCCAGGCCCGTGGCGTCGAATTCCGAGACGCCATCGGCCATGGCTTCGCTCGACTTGTTCATGGCATCGAAGAGCGGCCGCGTGGCCAGGTTGAAGACGAATTCGCCGGTGGCGATCGCATTGGCCGCCGAGTGCTTCATCGTCTCGGAGGTGAAGGCAATCATCGGCGGGCGGGACTGCACCATGTTGAAGAAGGAATAGGGTGCGAGATTGGCCACGCCATTCGCATCCAGGCTGGAGATCCAGCCGATCGGACGCGGGGCGATGATCGCCTTTAGCGGGTCATGCGGCAAAGGGTGGCCGGCGCGGGGGTCGTAGAACATGGGGTGCTCCTTTGGCGCGCAGCTTCAACGGGCGGCCAGCCCCGCGTCAATGCGGCGCGCGGCGAAGGCGGCCACCACCCAGCGCTTCACGGCGCCGATGTCGCGGCGCTGGCGCAGGTCGCGATGCATGGTCAGCCAGGCGGTGCGGGGTGCGATGCGCTGCGGCAGCGGCACCTCCAGCAGGCCGGCGGGCCGGGCCAGCATATGCGGCAGCAGCGCGATGCAGGCGCCGCTTTCGGCCGCCCGCAGCAAGGCGCGCGTCGAGTTGGAGCGCATCACCACCGCCGCCGACAACCCCTGTGCGCCCAGCCAGGCCAGTTCCGGCAGGCGGCCGAAGCTGTCGTCATAGACGGCGATGCGCGCCTGCCGCAGATCGATGTGCGCGGGGTCGCGCCCGGCCAGCAGCGCGGGTGCGGCGAACAGCCCCAAGCGGAATTCCGCGAGCCTGCGGATGACCAGGCTGTTGCCCTCGGGCCGCGACATCCGGATCGCCAGATCCGCCTCGCGTCCCGCCAGATTGGCCACCACCGCCTCGGAGCGCAGATCCACTGCGATGCCGGACAGCGCGCCCAAGGCGGGGGCCAGGATCTCGGCGATGATGATCTCGGTCGCGCTGATCACCACCGGCTACTGCCAGCCCGCGCGCAGCGCATCGGCCGCCATGGTGATGCGGCCGGCCGCTTCCAGCAGCGGGCGGCCGAGTTCGGCGATGCGCGCGCCCGCCGCGGTCAGGCGCAGGCCGGCCGGCAGCCGCTCGGCCAGTTGCAGGCCGAACTCGGCCTCGAGAGCCGCAAGCCTGCGCGTGAGCGTGGAGACCGCAACCCCCTGCCCGCGCGCGAGCCTGGAGAAGGACCCGGCATCGGCCAGTGCGGCGAGCAGTGCGATGTCATCGGTGCGCATTCGCCAAGGCTGCATGAGTTTGCGCTGAACGCAACAAGGCTTTGCGTAATTGCGAGAGGACGGCACGCCGCAGCGGCCCGCATGCTGCCCACGCATCCAACCCGAAGGAGACCCCGATGCGTCCGATCATCCTGCCCATCCTCGCGGCACTCGCCGCCACACCGGCCCTGGCCCAGCCCGTCACCGTGGTGGTGGAGGTGCCCACGCCCGCGGGCGTGCCGGCCGCCCGCCTGGCCGCCGGCATGCGCGCCGCGGTGCCCGAATACCGCGCGGTGCCCGGCCTGATCAGCAAGAGCTTCACCATCGGCGCGCAGAGCTTCGGCGGCGTCTATCTCTTCACCGACCGCGCCGCCGCCGATGCCTGGTTCAACCCCGCCTGGCACCAGCGCGTCCGACAGAGCTATGGCCAGCCCGCGCGCGTGACGGTCTTCGACGTGCCGGTGATGGTGCAGAACGCGCCGCTGCCGGCCGGGTTGCTGGCGGAGCGGTGACGGGCGCGCGCCCTAGCCCAGCGCCAGCGCGCCGATCACCGCCCCTGCCCCCAGCATCCACAGCGGCGATCGGCGTGTCCCCGCCACGAAGATCGTGGTGGCCGCCATCACGCCGATGCCCAGCCAGGGCAGCGCCCCCCAGGTCGCCAGCGCCGCCTGGCCCAGCAGCAGGGCGCTGGCCATCACCAGGCCCAATGCGACCGGCACCAGCCCGCGCTCGGCCACGCGCAGCCACACGGCCCCCGCCACCCGCGCGCGGAACATCGCGAAGCCCAGCGCCATGATCGCCGCCGGCCCGCACATGGCCAGCGTCGCGCCCAGCAGCCCCACAGGCCCCGCGACATGCCAGCCGAACACGCCCACGACCAGCACATTCGGCCCCGGTGCGGCCTGCGCCAGCGCATAGGCGCGGGCGAATTCGGCATCATCCATCCAGCCATGCTCATCGACGATCAGCCGGTGCATATCCGCGATCACCGC
>JAIXVH010000013.1 GCA_027483125.1 Acetobacteraceae bacterium
CGCGCCGAATTCACCCGCTATTTCGCCGCCGATATCGAACGCTGGGCGGCGATGCTGCGCGCCGGCCGGCTGCAAAGGGAGAACTGATGTTCGCCGACACCATCCTGACCGGCGGCAAGGTCATCACCTGCGATGCGGGGTTTTCCATCGCCGAAGCCGTCGCGGTGAAGGACGGCAAGTTCCTGGCCGTGGGGGATGCCGCGATGGTCGCGCGCCACCGCGCCGAACACACGCGCATGATCGAATTGCGCGGCCATGCCGTGATGCCAGGCCTGATCGACGGCCACGCACATATGGACCGCGAAGGGCTGAAGGAGATCTTCCCCACCCTGGCTGGCGCGCGATCGGTGCGCGCGATCCAGGCGCGCATCCGCGAGCTGGTCGCCGCCACGCCGCGCGGGCAATGGATCGTGACCATGCCGGTGGGCGAGCCGCCATACTACTTCGACCTGCCGGACAGCCTGGCCGAAGGCCGCTTTCCGACGCGCGAGGAGCTGGATGAAGCGGCGCCAGACCACCCGGTCTATATCCGGCCGATCTGGGGCTATTGGCGGCACACGCTGCCGCTGGTCTCGATCGCCAATTCACGTGCGCTTGCGCTGGCCGGCATCACCCGCGACACCGTGCCGCCGGAGGGTGTGGAGATCGGCCGCGATGCGCGCGGCGAACCCAATGGCATCTTCATCGAACAGGGCTATGTGCCGCTGGTGGAGCTGCACTTCTTCGGCATGGCGCCGGGCTTCACGGTGAACCAACGCGCCGCGGTGCTGCCGCGCTCGGCCGCCGCCTACCACATGTTCGGCACCACCAGCGTATACGAGGAACATGGCGTCGCGGCGGAACTGCTGGCCGCCTACAAGCGCGTGCACGACGCCGGCAAGCTGACCATGCGCAGCCACCTGGCTTTCAGCCCGGACTGGCGGGGCATGCACGACCTGCCCATGCGCCGCGTGGTGGAAGGCTGGGCGCATTGGCTCGCGGGGCGGGGCCTCGGCGATGACATGCTGCGTGTCTCGGGCATCATCACCGAGATCGGGCGCACGCCGGACAATACGCTGCGCGCGGCCGCGGCACCCTATACCGGCTGGGCCGGGTTCAACTACGATTTCGGCCTGGAACGCGCGCGCGCCAAGGAATTGCTGGTGGAATGCGCGCGCCAGGGCATCCGCGTCATCGGCATCTGGCCCAACATGCTGGAGCTTTATGCCGAAGTGAATGCGGAAGTGCCAATCCGCGACCTGCGCTGGGTGCTGGGCCATATCTCGATCCTGACGCGCGAACAGGTGCATCGCATCCGCGACCTGGGCCTGGTGCTGACCACCCACACCAACCGCTACATCTACAAGGAAGGCCACCTGCTGCAGGAGCGCTGGAAGCTGCCCGATGAGGACGCGATCAGCCCGCTGCGCTGGCTGGACGAGGCGGGCGTGCGCTTCTCACTGGCGACCGACAATGTGCCGACATCGCTGTGGCACCCGATCTGGCAGAGCGTGACGCGCATGAACCTGCGCACGCAGCGCCCGGTGGGGCCAGCGCAGGCGCTGAGCCGCGAGCGCGCGCTGCGCGCGGCCACCAATGACGGCGCCTTCCTGTGCTGGGATGAAGACCGCAAGGGCAGCATCGAGACCGGCAAGCTGGCCGATCTGGCGGTGCTGACCGACGACCCGCTGACCTGTTCCGATGCCGCGCTGCGCGAGATCGAGGCGAAGCTGACGATGGTCGGCGGCCAGTTCGTGCATGTGACCGGGCCGGACTGAACCGCGCTATCCTTCGCGCCAGAGGCCAAGCTTCTCCTGCGCCGCACGGTCGGAATAGCCGAACAGCACAAGGTCGCTGTCAGCATGCAGCACGAGTTCCGACCAGCTCGGCACCACCAGCAGGTCGCGCTCGGCGAGCGGGATGGTTTCACCCGCCACCATCGCGCTGCCCTGCCCTTCCACCACGACGAAGACCGTGCCGTCGGTGGCACGGCGTGGGGCGGTGGAAAATCCCTTCGGCAGCAGCCGCACATGTGCGGAAATCGTGGGCATGACCGGCCCGCCATCGGCGGGGTTGATGAACTCCAACGCGTGACCCAGGCGCGGGTCGGGCGCGCCAACGCGGGCCATCGCGGCGAGCGATTCACGCCATTCCTGGTAGGGGTAGTGGAACAGCGGCAAGCCCGCGGGCCGGCGCGCGGCGATGCTGCCGCCGAAGGGGCGCAGGTTGCGGCCGTAGCGTTGCGCGGTGTCGCCGGCGGGCGCGGTTTGCGGGTGCTCACCGCCCATGCGTTCGGCGAAGCTAGCGGCGTAGAAACGCACCGTGGGGATATCCAGGCCATCGAGCCAGATCATCGGTGCGCCCGAGTGGTTGCCGTGGTCATGCCATTGCCAGTTGGGCGTCAGCACCAGGTCGAAGGCCGACATCATCGCGCGTTCGCCATCGACGGCGGTGTGCGCGCCCTGGCCTTCCATGACGAAGCGCAGCGCGGATTGGGTGTGGCGATGGCAGGGCGCAACCTCACCCGGCAGGATCAGTTGCAGGCCGGCATAGAGGCTGTTGGTGATGGCCGATGTGCCCGGCAGGCCAGGGTTTTCCAGGATCAGCACGCGGCGTTCGGCCTGCTCGGCGCTGATCAGGTCGCCGGCGCGCAGCAGGTATTCGCGGGCGGGCGCGTATTGCCAGCGCCAGGCGCGCGCTTCCGTGCCCGGTGCGGGGGTGACCAGGGCGTGCAGCACCTCCCACAGCGGGTAGAGCGAGGAGGGGCGCATCTGCGCGTAGAGGGCCTCCAGCGCGGAGCGGTTGTCGTTGGGCAGGGGCGTGTCCATGCGCCGACTATAGCAGGGTTCAGCGCGTGGCGATGGCGGCCGCAGCGCCGGCCATGGCCACGCCCGCGCCGCGGTTCATGACGCGCACGGCGCTGGGCGAGGTGAAGGCGCGGCGGGCCTGGGCGGCGGCCAAGGTGTAGGCCGCTAGAACGGCGCCGAGGATGAGGGTGATGAGCACAGTGAGTTCGAGATAGGCCAGCGGCGTCAGACGCGTCATGTCGATGACGGCGGGCAGCAAGGCGACGAAAAACAGGATCACCTTGGGGTTGCCCAGCGTGATGAGCAGGCCGGCCAGGAACAGGCGCGGCGCGCCATCGGCGGGTGTCGCGGCATCGGCCGAGACGGGTGTTGCGGGCGCGGTCCAGAACTTCCAGGCGAGCCAGAGCAGATATGCCGCGCCGGCATATTTCAGCGCGATGAACAGCCAGGCGAGTTGCTGCGCCAGCACCGCAAGCCCGGTGGCGGCGATCGCGAACCAGACCAGATCACCCAGGATGAAGCCGGCGATGAAGGCGGGCGTGCCGCGCGTGCCGCGTGCCAGCACGCGCGCAACCAGCGCGGCAGTGCCGGGGCCGGGCGAGGCGGTCGCCATCAGATAGGCGGCCGAGAAGACGAGAATGCCGGCGAGGTCCATGGGCCTAGCTCCGATCGCTGGAGCGCGCTGGCGCGCGAAGGCGTGAATCGGTGCGAATTAGCGGGAAGGGCGCGGCGGGTCCACGGAGTAATCGTAGAACCCCTTGCCGGTCTTGCGCCCATACCAGCCGGCTTCGACGTATTTCACCAGCAGCGGGCAGGCGCGGTATTTGCTGTCGCTCATGCCATCATGCAGCACCTGCATGATCGAGAGGCAGGTATCCAGGCCGATGAAATCCGCCAGCTCCAGCGGCCCCATCGGGTGGTTGGCGCCGAGGCGCATGGCCGTGTCGATGGAGCGGATGTCGCCCACGCCCTCATAGAGGGCATAGACCGCCTCATTGATCATCGGCACCAGGATGCGGTTGACGATGAAGGCCGGAAAATCCTCGGAGGTGGAGGTGGTCTTGCCCAG
The DNA here is from genome assembly GCA_027483125.1 of Acetobacteraceae bacterium. GTDB lineage: Bacteria > Pseudomonadota > Alphaproteobacteria > Acetobacterales > Acetobacteraceae > Rhodovarius. The sequence goes on from JAIXVH010000013.1 coordinate 3,856, forward strand.
CTTATGCGCCAGGTTGTTCACCGCCTGGTAGGTCGGCTCATCGGTGGCGATGCCGCGGATCACCTCCACCAGCTTCATCACCGGCACCGGGTTCATGAAGTGCATGCCGATGAAGCGCTCGGGGCGGTCCGTCGCCGCACCCAGCCGCGTGATCGAGATGGAGGATGTGTTCGATGCCAGCATCGCATCGGGCTTCAGATGCGGGCAGAGCGCCTTGAACACCTCACGCTTGATGGCCTCGTTCTCGGTGGCCGCTTCCACCACGAAATCGGTGTTGGCAAACGCCGCCATGTCGGTGCTGGTGGTGATGCGCGCCAGCGCCGCATCACGGTCCGACGCATCGATCAGCTTGCGGCTGATCTGGCGTTCCATGTTGCGATGGATGGTCGACAGCGCCTTGTCCAGCGCCTTGGAGTTGATGTCCACGACGGTGACGGGCAACCCCGCCAAGGCGCAGACATGCGCAATGCCATTGCCCATCTGCCCCGCGCCGATGATCCCGACGGACTGGATTTCGCGCGCCGGTTCGGCCGCATCGCGCGAGGCATGGATGGCATCAGGCATCGGCTACTTCCCCAACTCGGCTTCGAGCTCCGGCATCAGCTTGAACAGGTCGCCCACCAGGCCGTAATCGGCCACCTGGAAGATCGGCGCCTCTTCGTCCTTGTTGATGGCGACGATGACCTTGCTGTCCTTCATGCCGGCCAGGTGCTGGATCGCGCCGGAAATGCCCACCGCGATGTACAGCTCGGGCGCCACGATCTTGCCGGTCTGGCCCACCTGCATGTCGTTGGGCGCATAGCCCGCATCGACCGCCGCGCGCGAGGCGCCGATGGCGGCGCCCATCAGATCCGCCACCTTCTCGATGATGGCGAAATTCTCCGAAGAGCCGAGCGCGCGGCCACCGGAAATCACGATGCGGGCTGCGGTCAGTTCCGGCCGCTCGCTCTTCGACACTTCCGCGCCGACAAAGCTGGACAGCCCCGGATCACCCGCACCACCAATGGATTCCACCGAAGCCGCGCCACCTGTGGCCGGCACCGGGTCAAAGCTCGCGGCGCGGATCGTCAGCACCTTCTTCGCATCGGCGCTCTTCACCGTGGCCATGGCGTTGCCGGCATAGATCGGGCGCACGAAGGTATCGGCATCGACCACGCCCGCCACATCCGAAATCGGCTGCACATCGAGCAGGGCGGCCACACGCGGCATCACGTTCTTGCCTGCGGCCGAGGCCGGCGCCAGCAGGTGAGAATACCCGCCCGCCAGCTTCACCAGCAGCGCCGCCGTCGGTTCCGCCAGGCGCTTGGCCAGCGCCGCATCCTCGCACAGCAGCACCTTCGCCACCGAGGCCGTGCCTGCCGCCGCAGGCGCCGCGGCAGCAGCGCCATCGCCCACCATCAGCAGGTGCACTTCGCCAAGCTGCGCACCCGCGGCAATCGCGCTGCGCGTCGGCTGCGAAATCGCGGCGCCGTCATGGTCCGCCAGAATCAGGATCGCCATGTTCAGATCACCTTCGCTTCGTTGCGCAGCTTGTCGACCAGTTCCTGCACCGATGCGACCTTCTTGCCTGCGATGCGCTTGGCCGGTTCCTCGACCTTCAGCACCGTCAGCCGCGGCGTCGGGTCCACGCCCAGATCAGCGGGCTTCATCACATCGATCGGCTTCTTGCGGGCCTTCATGATGTTGGGCAGCGAGGCATAGCGCGGCTCGTTCAACCGCAGATCGGCGGTGACAATGCCGGGCAGCTTGATGGTCACCGTCTCCAGCCCGCCATCGACCTCGCGCGTCACGGTGGCGCTGTCGCCCGCCACTTCCAGCTTTGACGCGAAAGTGCCCTGCGCCCAGCCCAGCAGCGCCGCCAGCATCTGGCCGGTGGCGTTCATGTCATCATCGATGGCCTGCTTGCCGAGCAGCACCAGCTGCGGCGATTCCTTGGCGACGATCGCCTGCAGAATCTTCGCCACCGCGATCGGCTCCAGCGTGCCGTCATGCTCCACCAGGATGCCGCGATCAGCACCCATGGCGAGCGCCGTGCGGATCTGCTCCTGCGCCGCCGTCGGGCCAGCCGAGACCGCGATAATTTCGGTCGCGATCCCCTTTTCCTTCAGACGCACGGCTTCTTCCACCGCGATCTCGTCGAAGGGGTTCATCGACATCTTCACATTGGCGGTCTCAACGCCCGTCTGGTCCGACTTCACGCGGACCTTCACGTTGTAATCCACCACCCGCTTGACCGGGACCAACACCTTCATTGCCGTGCGCCTCTGATGGGTTTTCGCAGTTGCAACATACACAGGCGACACGGGGCGGCAAGGCGCGCAACTGGACAGCGGCGGGGCATCCGTGATGCAACGGATGCATGGTTCCGCGCCGCGCATTGCCGGTCTTGCTGCCCGCCGCCGCGATGGCGCAGCAGCCGCCTTTGGTCGCGGCCGCATCCAACCTGCAATTCGCCCTGGAACAGTTGGCCGCACGCTTCGCGGCCGAAGGCGGTGGCACCCTGCGGCTGTCCTGGGGTTCGTCGGGCAACATCACGCGGCAGATCGAACAGGGCTCGCCCGTCGAGCTGTTCTTCTCGGCCGATGAGGAATTCGTCTTCCGCCTGGCCGCCGGTGGCCACACGCGTGACCGAGGCGTGCCCTATGCGGAAGGTCGCCTTGCCCTCTTCGCGCCCCACGGCTCGCCGCTTCGCGCGGCCGACGGCCTGCCCGCCCTGCGCTCAGCGCTGGACGCCGGCCGCATCCAGCGCTTCGCCATCGCCAATCCCGAACACGCGCCCTATGGCCGCGCCGCGGAACAGGCGCTGCGTGCGGAAGGCCTGTGGGACCGCCTGCGCCCGCATCTGGTGCTGGGCGAGAACGTGGCCCAGGCCGCGCAATTCGCGCTGGCCGGCGGCAGCCAGGGCGGCATCGTGGCCTGGTCGCTGGTGCTGGCGCCGGCCTTGCAGCCACGCGGCACGGCGGCGCCAATCCCCACCAGCCTGCATGCGCCGCTGATGCAGCGCATGGTGCTGACCCGCCGCGCCACGCCCACCGCCGAACGCTTCTACGCCTTCATGCAGGCCCCGCCGGCGCGCGCGATCATGGCCCGCTTCGGCTTCGCATTGCCCGGCGAATGATGGATTGGCGCGCCTTCCAGCTCTCGGTCGAATTGGCGCTCGGCACGCTGATCATCCTGCTGCCGTTTTCCATCTGGCTTGGGCGCGTGTTGGCCACGCGCCGCTTCCCCGGGCGCGGCTTCGTCGAGGCCGCCGTGGCCCTGCCTTTGGTGCTGCCGCCCACCGTCATCGGCTTCTATCTGCTCAGCGCGTTCGGCGCCGGTTCCACCTTGGGCCAGGCCTGGCAAAGCATCTTCGGCAGCGGCCTGGCTTTTTCCTTCGAGGGGCTGTTGCTGGCCAGCGTGCTGGTCAACCTGCCCTTCGCCGTGCAGCCCATCCAGAACGCCTTCGCCGCCGTGCCACCCGTGCTGCGCGAGGCCGGTGCCACCGCCGGCATGGCCCCCTGGCGCGTGCTGCTGCTGGTGGAATTGCCGCTGGCCTGGCCCGGCATCGCCACCGCCGCCGTGCTGACCTTCGCGCATACGCTGGGCGAATTCGGCGTGGTGCTGATGGTGGGTGGGTCCATTCCGGGTGAGACGCAGACCATCGCCATCGCCATCTATGACCGCGTGCAGGCGTTTGACGATGCGGGGGCGGCGGTGATGTCGGCGGTGCTGCTCGGCGTGTCGGTCGTCGCACTCGGCATCACCAATACCCTCTCGCGCCGCGTGGGGCGCAGGCGCCGCGATGCCTGAGGCGCTGCACGCGACATTGCGCGCGACCACCCCCGTGCCGCTGGATGTGACGCTGCATTGCGCGCCGGGCGAGATGCTCGCGCTGGTCGGGCCATCGGGCGCGGGCAAGTCCACGGTGCTGCGCTGCATCGCCGGCCTGCATCGCGCCGCCGAGGGCGAGGTGCGCTGCGGCGCCACA
>JAIXVH010000315.1 GCA_027483125.1 Acetobacteraceae bacterium
AGGGTGTGAAACGTGCCCGCAGGCGCGCATGCGCGCTGGGCAGCGGCTCGAAGGCGATGACGCGGCTTTCGGGCAAGGCCGCAAAGGGGGCGGTCAGCAGCCCGTCATGCGCGCCGATGTCGAGCATCACACCGGGGCGGTGCAGGCGTTGGTGAAAGGCGATCTCGTCCATATCGTCAGTCACGGTGCGGGGACGGCGGCCGTTGGCAAGGTGGGCGCCACCCCATGCTCGTAGCGGTTGACCAGGTTGCTCCAGGTCAGTTGGCCGGTGCGGTCCACCACCACCAGGTTGCCCTGTTCGATCTCGGTCCGCAGCAGGTCACGCAATTGCCGGCGTGTGGCGCGCGGATTGGCGCGGGCAACGCGCCGGCCCTGTTCGTTGTTGTACAGATCCATCGACAGCCGGGCGGGCTGGCTGAGATTGCCGCGCACGCCTTCATGCGCCGTGCCGAAGCTCTCGGCGAAGCTCTGGCCGAAGGTTTGCGCCATCATTGCGTTCCACAATGAATGTCGCAGCGCATCGCGGTGCCCGTCATTGCCGTTCCAGGCGGCGCGGTCATCGGCATCGGTCACCCAGGCCGGCACCGCGGCATCGGGGTAGGTCTCCTCGGAGAGCGAGAAGGCGAGATCGGCGATGGTCTTGAACTCGTTCATGTTCGTCAGGCCCAGCCCCGTCAGCAGCCTCGCCTCGGTCGCCGTCATGGTCCGCGTGAAGGTCTCCTCGTCGATCATCGCCAGCAGTCCCATGGGCGTGAAGCGCACCATGGTGTCCGCGGGCACGGTGTAGATGCGCAGGATCTCCGAGATTGCAGGCCGGTCCGAAGGCAGCGTGGGCGAGATCGGGCCAAGCCAACTCGCGCCGTCGCGGTAGAGGATGCCCGGCGGCAGCCGCGCCGCTTCCCGCACGCCAAGCCTGCCATCGGCCAGCATCTCGGCCGCCTGCTGCATCACGCCCTCATCGGTCAGCATGATGGTGCCACCCATCGCGACCACCACCTCGCGCAGCGAGTCACGTTCATCGGGCTGGTCGGCCAGGATGCGCAGATAGCTCTCGGCTTCCGGCCGATCACCGAAACGTCGGTCGGTGCCGCCCACCTCGCCGGGCGGGCCGATCACCACCTCATGCAGGCCGGCATGTAGCACTCGGAACATGGTGCGATCCTGATGCGAAACGCCGCATGCTTCCATAGCGCGTGCGGCTTGCCCAGCGATTCAATCAGCGCCGAGGCTCTGGCTGAAGCGCAGCAGGTAGCCATCGGGGTCGCTCACGATGAATTGGCGCACATGCACGTGGCCGCTGCCGATGCGGTAGTGCTTCTCATGCAGCGCCAGAAAGATGGGCAGGCCATGCGCACGGGCGCGGGCGTGCAGAGCATCCACATCGGCGATGGTGAATTCCAGGTTCAGCCCGCGGCCGAAGGGGCGCTCCAGCGGGCCGGCGAGCCAGTCCTCGCCATTGATCTGGTCCAGCATGATCCATGCGCCTTCGCGCGCGAGCATGGCGAAGCCCGCCTCGGGTCGGTCATAGAGCACCGTGAAGCCCAGCACGTCGCGCCAGCAGCGCAGGCTGGCGGCCAGGTCGGTGACCAGCAATTCCGGGACGCAGGCCGGGCCGTCATCCAGCAATGCGAGCAATTCGGCGGCCGCGCGCCTCATGCCGCGGCGATTGCCGCATTCATTGCCCGCACGCCGGCGGCGGCACCTTCGGGGTGGTTCCACACCGCGCCCACCACGGCCAGGAAATCCGCCCCCGCCCGCACCAGCGGCGCGCAGTTCTCGGCGGTGATGCCGCCGATCGCGACGCAGGGGATTTCCATCATCTCGCTCCACCATTCCAGAAGCTCGGTCTCCGCGCGGTGCACGGTCTCCTTGGTGTCGGTGGGGAAGAAGGCGCCGAAGGCGACATAATCCGCGCCCATCTCCCCGGCCTGCATCGCCAGGTGCCGCGAGGCATGGCAGGTGATGCCGAGGATGCGCCCATCCAGCGCCATGCGCGCGGCCGCATGGTCGCCATCCTGCTGGCCGATATGCGCGCCGTCGCAGCCCAGACGTGCCGCGAGCAGCGCGTCGTCATTCAGCAGGAAGGCGACGTCCCGCGCATGGGCGACCGGCATCAGTGCATCCACCGCACGCTTCACATCATCGGGCGCTGCATCCTTCAGGCGCAATTGCAGGCTGGCCACGTCTCCGGCGTCCAGGGCTGCCGCCAGCGTGTCGGCAAAGCCTGCGGGCAGGCGCGGCGGCGTGATCAGATACAGGCGGCAATCGGGCATGGCCCTGTGTGGCGAGGCTTCAGTCGTAGCGCAACTCCCGCGCCTTGCCCGAGAAGATGCGCCAGGCGACCACGGTGTAGATCAGGATGACCGGTAGCACGAAGAGCGTACCGGCCAGGATCAGGCTGAGCGATTCCGGCGCGCTGGCTGCCTCCCACATCGTGAGCTGCTCCGGCACCACATAGGGGAAGAAGCTCCAGGCGAGGCCCGCGAAGGCCAGCACGAACAGCCCCACCGCCGACCAGAAGGGCAGGCGGCGCAGCGCATCGCCCGGATAGGGCATGTGGCGCAGCACGGAATTCAGCACCAGCACCAGCACCAGCGTGCCCAAGGGCAGCGGCATCAGCAGCACCACATAGGGCAGGCTGAACCAGCGGTCGAAGATGCGCTCGGAGACGAAGGGCGTGGCCGCCGAGACCAGCAAAATACCGAAGGCGACGGGTGCCAGGCACATCCGGCACCAGCGCACCGCGCGCTTCTGCAACTCGCCCTCCGTGCGCCAGATCAGCCAGGCGGCGGCGATGAAGACATAGGCGATGGCGAGCCCGATCGCTGCCATGGCGGCGAAGAACCACGCATGCCAATGCGAATCGAAGCCCAGGATGTAGCGCCCCAGCATCCAGCCCTGCGACAGCGCCGAAAGGGCGGAGCCGCCTATGAAGGCCGCTTCCCAGCGGCGCTTGTCGGCCGCATCGGCCGCCTTGGCGCGGAATTCGAAGGCCACGCCGCGCAGCGTCAGCCCCGCCAGCATGACGGCCACGGCCAGGTAGAGTTGCGTCAGCACGATGCCATGCGCTGTGGGGAAGGCCACCAGCAGCAGGCCCACGCCGAGCACCAGCCAGGTCTCGTTCGCATCCCAAAAGGGGCCGATGGAGGCCACCATGCGGTCGCGCTCGGCCTCATCGGCGGCCGCCGGCAGCAGCATGCCCACGCCCAGATCAAAGCCATCCAGCACGACATAGGCCAGCACCGAGATCGCCATCAGCGCGGCGAAGATCACCGGCAGCCAGTCTGGGGGAAGGAAGGGGGTCATGCCGGCACCGCCACGGGTTGCTTCCCGGCCTTGCCGGCCAGGCGATAGATGGTGCTGACATAGGCCGCGAGCAGCAGCGCGTAGATCACCAGATACATCACCAGCGTCGAGGCGATGGCGGCTGCCGGTACCGGCCCCGCGGCCTCGGCGGTGCGCAGCACGCCTTGCACCAGCCAGGGTTGCCGCCCGATCTCGGTCACATACCAGCCCGCCAGCGTGGCCAGCCAGCCGGAGAAGGTCATGACCACCAGGCCGCGCAGCATCAGCGTCGGCAATGCGCCGCGCCGCCACAGGAACCAGGCGCCGACCAGGCCGAAGGCGATCATCAGGCAGCCAATGCCCACCATGACGCGAAACGCATAGAAGATGGGCGCCACCGGCGGGTGTTCGCCGCGGAAATCGTTCAGCCCCTGGATCACGCCATCCGGGTCATGCCGCAGGATGATGCTGGCCAGCGCCGGGATGCCGATTTCCAGCCGGTTCTCCCGCGCATTCTCATCCGGGATGGCGAAGAGGATCAGCGGTACGCGGCCAGAGGTGTTCCAATGCCCCTCCATCGCCGCGACCTTGGCAGGCTGGTGCTCCAGCGTGTTCAGCCCGTGCAGGTCGCCCACGAACATCTGTGTCGGCGCGAGCACGGCCGCGATGACCACACCCGTGCGCAGCGCCACCCGCACGCCCGGCGCCTGGTCGCCGCGCAGCCAGCGCCAGGCGGAAATGCCCGCGATCAGGAAGGCGCAGGTCAGGGCCGAGGCGATGAGCATATGCGTCAGCCGATAGGGCAGCGATGGGTTGAAGACGATGGCGAACCAATCGGTTGCATGCGCCACGCCATCGCGCATCTCGAAGCCCGTGGGCGTGTGCATCCAGCTGTTCAGCACGATGATCCAGAAGGCGGACATGGTGGTGCCGAAGGCGACCAGGAAGGTCGCACCGGTATGCGCCCAGCCCGGCACGCGGCGGAAGCCGAACAGCATGATGCCCAGGAAGGTCGCCTCCAGGAAGAAGGCGGTCAGCACCTCATAGGCCAGCAGGGGGCCTGCGATATTGCCCACGCGTTCCATGAAGCCCGGCCAGTTGGTGCCGAACTGGAAGGACATGGTGATGCCCGAGACGACGCCGAGCGCGAAGCTCAGCGCGAAGATCTTCACCCAGAAGAAATAGGCGTCCATCCAGGCCTGATCACGCGTGGCGTTGAAGCGCAGCTTGAAGAACAGCAGCACCCAGCCCAGCGCGATGGTGATGGTGGGGAACAGGATGTGGAAGCTGATATTGGCCGCGAACTGGATGCGGGCCAGGAGCGTGGCGTCCATGGTTCAGGATCCCTTGCGCTTGCCGCGGGCGAAATTCACCACGCGGTCCTTGGCCTCGAGCATGCGGGTGATGCCGGCACCCATGCGCAAAAGCGCGGTCAGGCGCTCGGTCTCGAGGCGTTTGACGTCGTCATACCAGGTGGTCAGTTGTTCTATCAGCGCGTGCATCTCGGCCATGCGCGCCTGGGCGTGGCGGTCCTCGGGACAGGCGGCGGTTTGCAGCAGCAATTCGCGCAGCACCGAGAGCGTGGGGTCCACCTCGCGTTTCTTGCGCTCCTCGGCCAGCACGCGAAGGATCTGCCAGACATCCTCGGGCGTGGTGAAATGGTCGCGCCGGTCATCGGGGATGTGGCGCGGGACCACGAGGTTCCAGCCCTGCAATTCGCGCAGGCCCATCGACACGTTGGAGCGCGAGATGCCCAGCGCCTCGACGATCGCGTCCGCGTTCAATGGGCGGGGTGCTGCCAGATACAGCACGGCATAGATCTGGCCGACCGTGCGGTTGATGCCCCAGCGGGAGCCCATCTCGCCGAAATGGAGCACGAAGGATTGGGCGAGAGGCGTGAGCTGCATGACACTTCCGACATTTCAGACTTTTCTGAAAATGCGGTTAACGCGGCGTGTCGGCAAGACCCTCGATGAACCGTTCCACAAGCGTAAAGTGCGCCGCCCAGTCGGGCGCATGCCATGCGGCGATGCGTGCCAATTGCGCGGCCCGGCGCGGGCTGTCGGGGAGGGCATAATCCAGCACGGCATCGCGCCAGCCCGGGCCGTCCAGCGGGTGCAGGTAGTCCGGCGCATCGCCGCCCAATTCGCGCAGCACCGGCAGGTCGGCGGCGAGCACAGGCACGCCCGCGGCCAGCGCCTCGGCCAGCGGGATGCCGAAGCCTTCGGCAAAGGTGGGGAAGAGCAGGGCGCGCGCGCCGGCGAGCAGGCGGGCCAGCTCCGCATCGCTGCAATGGCCGCGCCATTCGGCCAGCTCCGGATGGCGCTCCAGGAAGCGCAGCATCGCCTCATTCTCCCAGCCCGAGCGGCCAACCATGATCAGCCGCGGCGCGGCGTCGCCCAGCCTCTCGCGGATTTCGCGCCAGAGCTGCAGCAGCAACATGTGATTCTTGCGCGGCTCGATGGTTGCCACGCAGAGGAAATAGGGCGGCTCGGCGATGTTGCCGGCCTCGGCGCGGGCGGTCAGGTCCAGCCCGAGGGGCGCCACCATCGCCGGCGGCATGCCGGCGCCATGTTCCTCGAGCCAGGCCTGCATCTCGTCGCGCACCGAAGCGGCGGAGAAGATGACGCCGGCGGCAGTGGCGGCCACGCCCAGCATGCGCGCGGCGTGGCGCGGCGTCTGCGCGGGCCTGGTGTATTCGGGGTAGAGCAGCGGGATGAGGTCGATGACGGCGGGCACGAAGCGTGCGCCATGGCGCGTCACGCGGCGGATCGCGGCGACATCATCCAGCGCGCGGTGCGAGACGATATGGAACACCGCGCCGGGTCTGGAGGCCGCGCGGCGCAGCGCCCCCGCCCCGAGACCGAGGCCAAGCCACACCCAGGCCGCCAGCACCAGCGTCCGCGGCCGGCCGTGTTCCAGCCCGGCCAGGATGCGCGCGACCAGGCTCCTGGGCAGGCACGCAAAACGGCCAAGCACGGATTGCCCGACGAAAACCGCATCGGGCCTGGCCAGCGCATGGCGCGCATAGGCCAGTTCCACCCGGTCCATGCCGGATGGCTGGCCACGCCAAGCACAGGCCAGCAGGCGGGAGACGTCGAGAATCATCCCGCCGCCGCGGCGATCACAGCGCGGCGAGGACGGCTTCGGCCTTGCTCACCTCAAAGGCGCCCGGCGCTTCCACGGCCACATGGGTGACCTTGCCGTCCTTGGCCACCAGCACGAAGCGCTGGCAACGCAGCCCGAGGCCGCGCGCGGTCAGGTCGAATTCCAGGCCCATCGCCTTGGTGAAATCGGCCGAGCCATCGGCGATCATGGTCACCTTGTCGGCCACGCCCTGGTCCTTGCCCCAGGCGCCCATGACGAAGACGTCGTTGACGGCCATGCAGGCCACCACATCCACGCCCTTGGCGCGCAGCGCATCGGCGTGCTGCACGAAGCCGGGCAGGTGCTTGGCCGAGCAGGTGGGGGTGAAGGCGCCGGGCACGCCGAACAGCACGACGGTCTTGCCCGCGAACATCGCCGCGGTGTCGACTTCCTTCGGGCCATCGGCGGTGGACTGCATCACCTTGACGCTGGGGATGGCATCACCGGTCTTGATCGTCATGATTTCTCTCCTTCGGGAAGGGCGGTTTAGCGCCTGCCCAGATGACTGTCATCCTTGCGCGGCGCATGGCGGGCCTCCATCTTCTGGGCATGATTCTCGCCTCCGACCCCCGCGCACGCAATGGCTGGCTGACCGGCCAGTTGCTGATCGCCATGCCCTCCATGCAGGACAAGCGCTTCGTGCGCACGGTGATCTGCATGTGCGCCCATTCCGATGACGGGGCGATGGGGCTGGTGCTGAACCGGCCTTTGCCCAAGCTGCAATTCGATGACCTGCTGAAGCAATTGGGCGTGACGCCGGTGCCATCGGCGCGCAGCATCCGCATGCTGGCCGGCGGGCCCGTGGAGAATGGCCGCGGCTTCGTGCTGCACAGCGGCGAATGGGCCACGGATGGCACGCTGCCGGTCGCCAAGGATACGCGGCTGACCGCCTCGATCGAGGTGCTGAAGGCGATCGCCGCCGGCGAAGGCCCGCGCGATTGCGTCCTCGCGCTGGGCTATGCCGGCTGGGGGCCGGGGCAGGTGGAGAGCGAGATCGCCTCCAATGCCTGGCTGACGGTGCCGGCCGAGCCGGAGTTGCTCTACGGCACCGATCCCGACAAGGCCTGGGCGGCGGCGCTGTCGAAGCTGAAGGTTAACCCTTTGGCGTTGAGTTCGGTCGCCGGTCGGGCCTAGCTGGCCTGCTATTGTGCCGGTCCCGAAGTTCTCAGCCGCAGCACGAGGAATTCGGAACAGCCGTGGCGAGATTGGTCTTGCCTGCGTCATGCCCCGCGCTGCGCCGTCGCAGAATGGGATACAAGTGCAGCTTATTGGTCCTCGATTGAGGATCCATTAACCTTCCCGATACATGAACCCCGCCAGGTCGTTTAAAACCTGGAAGGTTACAGCCATGGCTTCGAGCCGAGCCGCATTCCCTGTGCACCGCCGGCGGGCGTTGGGCCTCTCCGCACTGGGCCTCTCCGGATTGCTCCTCTCCGCGCCGGGCCTGTCCGCCGGCATATCGCCGGGCATACGGCTCGGCGGGACCGGGGTGGCGCTCGGAGCGCTCGATCGGTTGCGGCCGATGCTGCGATCCGAACTCGGTGTCGATTTGGAGATCACCACTGGCCTTGGCTCCCAGGGCGGCAAGTCGGCGGTGGCGGCCGGCC
>JAIXVH010000247.1 GCA_027483125.1 Acetobacteraceae bacterium
CCCGCCAGGAAGCGCTCTACCCAGCGCGCCACAACCGCCCGGTCATCACCCCGCGCGTACGAGGCGAGCGCCGGAGCCGCATGATCGCCCAACGGGGCCACACGCGCCCGGATCAGATCCTGGCCGAATTCCGGCGTGAACTCGGGATGGAACTGGAAGGAAATCGCATCGCCGTAGTCGAGCCCGGCAAACGGCGTGAACTCGCTTGCGCAGACCAAACGCGCATCGGCCGGCTTCTCCACCACCTGGTCCTGGTGCATGGCCGCCACGCGAATGCTGGCAGGCGCATCACCCATCCAGGGCGCGGGCGTCACGGCATATTCCTGCAGCCCCACGCCCCAGCCCTTGGGCGATTTCACAACCTGCCCACCGAAAGCCTGGGCCAGGGCCTGGTGCCCGAAGCAGATGCCCACCAGCTTCGCCCGCCCGCGCGCCGCGCGCAGGAAATCGAACAAGGGCGGAATCCAGGGCAGCGGATCATAGACGCCAGCGGGCGAGCCGGTCAGCAGCCAGGCATCGCATTCGGTGGGGCTGTCGGGCAGCACACCATCCAGCACCGGCCAGATGCGCGCGGGCTGCCCCAGCAAGGCGGCCGACATGGCGGCGTAGCTGCCATGCCGTTGCTGGAGTTCGGGCGGCGAGCGGCCGCATTCGAGAATTCCTAAGCGCATTCGTCCATCTGCAACCCGCCGCGCCGCTTGGCAACAGCGCGCTACACCTCCCGCGCATCCCGCCAGCGATACAGGTTGAGCATGAAGGGAAAGGCCAAAGGCGCCAGCGCGTGCAGCGCGAGCGGCTTGGGTTCGGTGAATGGCAGGCCAAGCGTGGCGGGGTCACGCCCGGCGATCGCGGCCGCGAATTCCCGGCCCAGTGCGACCGACAGCGCCACCGCCCGCCCATTGCAGCCGGCCCAGGCATAGGCATCCGGCCCGATGCGGTGCAGCCGCGGCATGAAGTCATCGGTCATGCCGATCTTGCCGCTCCAGACATGGCTGAAGCGCAGCTCGCCCAGCATCGGCCAGATGCGCGCGAGCCGTCGCGCCACATAGGGCTTCAGCCGCGCCTCGCGGTTGAAGGGCATGGCCAGCGCGCCGCCGGTGATGATGCGATGTCGCGCATCATAACGCGCGAACCACAGATCGCCATGCGTGTCGCTCATCGCCGGTCGCGTCGGCATCACCACGCCGCGCAGGTTTTCCGAGACAGGCTCGCTTGCCATCTGAAAGGACAGCACCGGCACCACCTGCCGCGCCACATCGGGCATCAGCGCGCGGCCGAATTCCTGGGTATAGGCGTTGGTCGCCATCATCAGCGCGCGCGCGACCATCCGGCCCCGCGGCGTGTGCACCACCCAGCGGCCATCCTCACGCGTGATGCGCGCCACCGGGCTGCGGGCGAAGATGCGCGCACCGCGGCCGAGTGCCGCGCGCGCCATGCCGCGTGCCAATGCCAGCGGGTTCACATGCCCACCGCTGCGGTTGAGCCAGGCCCCATGCCAGGCCTCGGAGCCGAGCAGCGCCCGTGTGGCATCGGCATCGAGCAATTCCACAGGCGCCCCCAGCGCCGACCATTGCCGGTAGCGCCGCTCGGCGATCTTCATGCGGCCCGGGCTGTGCACCGGCTGCACCCAGCCGTTCTGCTCGGCCTCCGCCGTAATCCCTTCCTCGCGCACCAGATCGAACAGGATCGCGGCACTGTCGCGGATCAGATGCGTGAAGCGTTCGCCCGCCGCACCGTGCTGCGCCACGATCTGCTCAGGGTCGGGGCGCGTGAGCGTCGGGATCACCTGGCCATTGTTGCGCCCCGAGGCACCCCATCCCGGCTCCATCGCCTCCACCACCGCCACATCCAGCCCCTGCCGGCGCAGATGCAGCGCGGTGGACAGGCCGGTGAAGCCCGCGCCGACCACCGCCACATCGGCCCGCGCCTCACCCTCCAGCGCCGGCAGATCGGGGCCTTCGGGCGTGGCCGCCGCCCAGAGGCTGTCGGGCCATGTCAACGCCTGCGCCATCATCACCTCCGCGATACGATCTTGCAGTGCGGCAAACGCGGTGCCTAGTATTTCGCAACAACGGAGTGAGGGCATGGTTCCGACGATTGTCGGCCTGGATCATCTCGTCGTGGCTGTGCGCGACCTGGACGCGGCAGCGGCGGAATGGGCGGCGCTCGGCTTCACCCTCTCGCCGCGCGGGCTGCACAGCGCGCATATGGGCAGCGGCAATTACACCATGATGTTCGGGCAGGATTACCTCGAACTGCTGGGCGTCATCACGCCGCAGCCGCATAACGAGGCGCTGCGCGGCTTTCTGGCCCAACGCGAAGGCCTGGAACGCGCCGCCTTCACCACCACCGATGCCGAAGCCGGCGCCGCCGCCCTGCGCGCCCGCGGGCTGGATGCGAATGGCCCGGTCCATTTCGGCCGCCCCGTATCGCTGCCCGATGGCGGTTCGGCCGAAGCGCGGTTCAGCGTCTTCCACTGGCCGCGCCACGAAGCACCCGGCGGCCTGCGCATTTTCGCCTGCCAGCACCACACGCGCGATGCCGTCTGGGTGCCCTCGCTGCAACGCCACGCCAATGGGGTGACGCGCATCAAGCGCGCGCTGGTTGCCACCGCTGATCCGGCGCGCGCAGCCGCGGAACTCGTCGCGCTGACCGACAGCACGGCGCGCCAGGAAGGCGCGCTGCACCTGGTGGCGACCGGCCCTGGCCGCGCCGAGATCGGCTTCGCCCCGCGCGCCGCGATCGCGGCGATGGGCGGCATCGATCCAGCACTGCTGCCCGAGGAAGGTGGCGCTGCCATGCTGCTCGGCACCCCCACGCCGCGCGCGCCGGCCCTGGCCAGCGGCACGCTCGTCATGTTCGAAACCCCCTGAAGGAATGCGCCGATGAACCGTCGTGAAACCCTGCTGCTGGGTGCGGCCGCCATGCTGCCCGCGCAAGCCCTGGCGCAGGCCGAAACGCCGCGCCGCGGCGGCGTGCTGACGGTGCATTTCGCCACCGAACAGCGCATCCTGAACCCCTCGCTCCAGGCCTCGACCGGCGTCTACATCGTCGGTGGCAAGATGCAGGAGGCGCTGCTCGACCTCGACGCGCAGGGCAACCCGGTGGGCGTGCTGGCCGAGCGCTGGGAGAGTGCGCCGGATGGCCTCACCCACACCTTCCATCTGCGCCGCGGCGTACAATGGCATGACGGGCGGCCCTTCACCTCGGCGGATGTGCAGTTCACCGCCATGGCGATGTGGAAGCAGATCCTGAACTACGGCACCACGCTGCAGCAGTTCCTGGAAGCGGTGGACACTCCTGACGCGCACACCGCCGTCTTCCGCTATTCGCGCCCGATGCCGCAGGGGCTGCTGCTGCGGGCCATGCCGGACCTCGGCTACATCTCGCCCAAGCACATCTTCGAGACCGGGGATATCCGTCAGAATCCCGCCAATACCGCGCCGATCGGCACCGGCCCCTTCCGCTTCGTGCAGTATGAGCGCGGGCAATTCATCATCGCCGAGCGCAACCCCAATTACTGGCGCCCCAACCTGCCCTATCTGGACCGCGTGGTCTGGCGCGTCATCACCGATCGCGCGGCGGCTGCGGCGCAGATGGAAGCGGGCCAGGTGTTGTTCAGCCCCTATTCCTCGCTGGCCATCGCTGATCTGCAACGCCTCGGCCGCGATCCGCGCTTTGAGGTGACGACGCGCGGCAACGAAGGCAATGCGCGCACCAACACGCTGGAATTCAACTTCCGTACCGCACAACTGGCCGATATCCGCGTCCGCCGCGCCATAGCGCATGCGCTGAACGTGCCCTTCTTCATCGAGAATTTCCTGGGGCCCTTCGCGCGGCCCGGCACCGGCCCCATCCCCTCAGTCTCGACCGACCACTACCCGACCGGCGACATGCCGCAGTATCGCTTCGATGCGGCACTCGCCAACCGCCTGCTGGACGAGGCCGGGCACCGGCGCGGCGCCGGCGGCGTGCGCTTCAGCCTGCGCCTCCACCCCGCCCCCTGGGGCGAGGATATCGCGCTGTGGTCCACCTTCATCCAGCAATCGCTGAGCCAGGTGGGCATCCGGGTGGAGATCGTGCGCCTCGACGCCGCGGGCTTCCTGCGCACGGTCTATAACGACCACGCCTTCGACCTCGCGACCGGCTGGCACCAGTACCGCAGCGACCCCGCGGTCAGCACCACGGTCTGGTACCGCTCCGGCAGCCCGCGCGGCGCCCCCTGGACCAACCAGTTCGGCTGGGTGGACCCGCGCATCGACGGCATCATCGACAATGCCGCGACCGAGGTGGACCCCGCCCGCCGCCGTGCGCTCTACGCCGAATTCGTGCGCGCGGTGCAGACCGAATTGCCGATCTGGATGCCCATCGAGCAGATCTTCGTCTCGGTGTTCAATCGCCGGCTGCGCAATGCGGGCAATAATCCGCGCTGGGCCTCCTCCTCCTGGCATGACACCTGGCTGGCTTCTTGAGGGTCCTTCGCCTCGCATTGTGGCGGCTGGCGGCATCGCTGCCGACGCTGGTGCTGATCCTGGTGGGCATGTTCCTGCTGCTGCAACTGGCACCGGGCGACACCGTGGATGCGCTGATGGCGCAGATGGGCGGCGGCGATGCCGCAATCGCCGAGGAACTGCGCCGCTTCTACGGCCTCGACCTCGGGATCGCGGCGCGGCTCGGGCAGTATCTGCTGCGGTTGGTCACGCTCGATCTCGGCTTCTCGGCGATCTACGGCAAGCCGGTCGCGACCGTCATCCTCGAACGCCTGCCGGCGACCATCCTGTTGATGGTCTCGGCCCTCTCCTTCGCCTTCAGCTTCGGCATGGTGCTCGGCGTGCTGGCGGCGCGGCGGGTGAACCGCTGGCCGGATACGCTGATCTCCACGCTGGGGCTGATCTTCTACGCGACACCCAGCTTCTGGTTCGGCCTGATGGCGATCGTGCTGTTCAGCGTGCATCTGCAATGGCTGCCCGCCGGCGGCTTCTCGGACATCACGCGCGACCTCACGGGGATTGCCGCCATGCTCGACATCGCGCGGCATCTGGTACTGCCCACGCTGACGCTGGGGCTGATCTTCCTGGCGATCTATCTGCGCATCATGCGCGCCTCCATGCTGGAGGTGCTGAGCCTGGATTTCGTGCGCACCGCGCGCGCCAAGGGGCTGACGGAAACCCGCGTGGTGGCGCGCCATGTGCTGCGCAACGCCATGCTGCCCATGATCACACTGATCGGGCTGCAGGCGGGCACCATGCTGGGCGGGTCGGTGGTGGTGGAGAGCGTCTTCGCCCTGCCCGGCCTCGGCCGGCTTGCCTATGAAAGCGTGGTGCAGCGGGATCTCAACACGCTGCTCGGCATCGTCTTCGTCTCGGCGCTGCTGGTGATCGCCATCAACTTCCTGGTGGACATCCTTTATGCGCGGCTCGACCCGCGCATCTCGGCGGAGAACTGATGCGCACCCTTCGCGCCTATCTGCGCAGCCCGGCGGCGATGATCGGCAGCGCCATCCTGCTGGCGGTGGTGTTCATGGCGCTGACCGCGGGCTGGTTCTTCCCGGCCGACCCGCTGGGCCTGGCCGGCCGGCCGCTGCAATGGCCCGGGGCCAATCCACGCTTTCCGCTGGGCACTGATCCGTCGGGGCGCGACATCGCGGCGCAGATCTTCCATGGCGCGCGCATCTCACTGCTGATCGGCTTTGTCGCGACGTCCATCGCGGTGCTGATCGGCATCGCCATGGGGGCGGTGGCGGGCTTCTATGGCGGCTTCGTGGACACCGCGCTGATGCGCGTGACCGAGGCCTTCCAGACCCTGCCCAATTTCCTGCTGCTGCTGGTGCTGGTGGCCGTCTTCGGCAGCACGATCGAGACGGTGACCATCGCCATCGGCCTCGTCTCCTGGCCGCCAGTGGCGCGGCTGACGCGCGCGGAATTCCTCACGCTGCGCACGCGCGAATTCGTGCAGGCCTGCCGGGTGCAGGGCCTGGGCGATATGCACCTGATCCTGCGCGAGGTGCTGCCCAATGCGCTGCCGCCGGTGATCGTCTATGCCTCGGTCGTGATGGCCGTCTCGATCCTGCTGGAGAGCGCGCTGGCCTTCCTGCAACTCTCGGACCCGAACGTGCCATCCTGGGGGAATCTCATTGGGCTGGGGCGCAATGTGCTGCGCGCCGAATGGTATGTCTCGGCCATTCCGGGGGTGGCGATCCTGCTGACCATCCTGGGCGTTTCGCTGGTGGGCCAGGGGCTGAATGATGCGCTGAACCCGCGCCTGGCCAGCGGCC
Source organism: Acetobacteraceae bacterium (assembly GCA_027483125.1). GTDB lineage: Bacteria > Pseudomonadota > Alphaproteobacteria > Acetobacterales > Acetobacteraceae > Rhodovarius. Next base: position 6,275 of record JAIXVH010000247.1, read on the forward strand.
GATGAGGCGGCTGGAAGTCGCGGGGCTGAGCATCCGCCTGCCAGCCGGGGCGGACCGCGAGTACGCCATTGCCGATGTCTCGCTGCATCTCGATGCCGGCGAGATTCTCTGCGTGGTGGGCGAGAGCGGCTCGGGCAAGTCGGTCACCGCCTCGGCGGTGATGGGGCTGCTGGCGCCCGGCCTGTCCATCGCGGCCGGTTCCATGCATCTCTCCGGAGAGGATCTGCGCGCGAAATCGCCGGAGGCCTGGCGCGCCCTGCGCGGCCGGCGCGTGGCCATGGTCTTCCAGGAGCCGATGACCGCGCTGAACCCGCTGATGAGCGTGGGCGCGCAGCTGTCTGAGATGTGGCGCGTGCATCTGGGGCTGGATGGGCGGGAGGCGATGCAACGCGCGCTGGCCGCGCTGCGCGAGGTCAACCTGCCCGACCCCGAAGGCGCGCTGCGCGCCTTCCCGCATGAACTCTCCGGCGGGCAGCGCCAGCGCGTGATGATCGCGATGGCACTCGCCTTGCAGCCCGAGGTGCTGATCTGCGACGAACCCACAACCGCGCTCGACGTCACCACCCAGGCGCAAGTGCTGGCGCTGATCCGCGACCTGCAGCGCCGCCATGCCACGGCGGTGATGTTCATCACCCATGATTTCGGCGTGGTGGCCGAAATCGCAGACCGTGTCGCGGTGATGCAGCATGGCCGCGTGGTGGAACAGGGCAGCGCGCAAGCGATCCTGACCAACCCCAGCCATGCCTATACCCAGGCGCTGCTGGCCGCGGTGCCGGTGCTGCGCGCCCCCGCCCCGCGCGCGCTGTCGGACGAGACGGTGCTGGAGGTGCGCGGCCTGACCAAGACCTATGCCACGCGCGGCCTGTTCCGCCGGCGCAAACCGGTGCGCGCGCTGGATGGCGTGTCGATCACGCTGCGCCGCGGTGCAACGCTGGCGGTGGTGGGCGAGAGCGGCTCGGGCAAATCCACCCTGGCGCGCTGCGTGGTGGGGCTGCTCGGCCATGATGGTGGCGAAATCCGCATCGCCGGCGCCCCGCGCCCCAAGGGCCGGCGCGCGGCCGCGCGGCTGGTGCAGATGGTCTTCCAGGACCCCTATGCCTCGCTGAACCCGCGCAGGCGCGCGGGCGCGCAGGTGGCGCAAGGCCCGATCGCCGCCGGCATGGCGCCGGCCCAGGCCATGGCAGAAGCACGGCGGCTGTTCGAACTGGTGGGGCTGGACCCTGAATCGGTGTCGCGCTTCCCGCATGAATTCTCCGGCGGGCAGCGCCAGCGCATCGGCATCGCGCGCGCACTGGCCATGAAGCCCGAGGTGCTGGTGGCCGATGAGCCGGTCTCGGCGCTGGATGTCAGCGTGCAGGCGCAGGTGCTGGCATTGCTGCGCGACCTGCAGGCGCGGCTCGGCCTGTCGATCCTGTTCATCACGCATGACCTGCGCGTGGCTGCCCAGCTCTGCGATGAGGTGGTGGTGATGCGTAATGGCGTGGTGGAGGAGTCCGGCCCGATCGGCGCGGTCTTCGCCGCACCCGCGCACGCCTATACGCGCAGCCTGATCGAGGCGATTCCGGGCCGCGCGCTGCTGGGCGGCTAGAGTTTTTCTCACCAGACGGCACCGGCCCGCACCCCCACCCGGCCACCCAATCAAGCATACTGTCGTTGCGTGGCCGGCCAGAGGGGGCTTTGTTGGTGCGGGCCGGTGCCGGTTCAGCGTGAGCAGAAAAAACTCTAGGTTTTCGCGGGCAGCGTGCCGAACACGGTCTCGGCTTCGATCTTCAGCACATCATCGGGCCGCGGAAAGGGCGCGGGCTTGGCATCGCCCGGATGCTTCTCACGCCCGATGCGCGCGAAGAAGGTCTCGAGTCCGCCTGGCAGGATCAGCCACATGAAGGTCATCGGGGCCTTCTCCGATGCCAGAAAGCGGTGCGGGCGGCCCTTGCCCAGGAAGAAGCAGCTGCCCTTGGCCATGGGGTGCTCCTGGCCCTCGATCAGCGCCGTGCCCTCCCCCTCCAGCACGAAGATCACCTCGTCATTCGCGGGATGCACATGTTCGCGCACAAAGCAGCCGGGATCGACCGTCTGCGTGCCCATCGCGAAGGGCGTCTCATTGCCGATCTCGGCCGAGGAGAGGATGCAGCGCACGAAGCCATTGGCCGGCACCGGCTGCCAGAAGCTGCGCCCGCCCTCCGGCGGGACGATCACGAGCGGGCTGTCGGGCATGCGTGGCCTCCGGTGGGAAGACGCAGCATCCGGCGCGGTGGCAGGCGAAGCAAGGGAGATGGTGACCCGTGCGGGAATCGAACCCGCCTTTCAGCTGTGAAAGAGCCGTGTCCTAACCGATAGACGAACGGGCCACTCGAGGGGCGGCATTAGAGGTGCAGCGCCGAGCGGTCAATCCCTGCAAGGCGCCGCATCGATCACCTGCAGCCCGGCGCTGACCGTATCATTCCAGCGTTCCGCACGCAGATGGCCCGCCAGATGCAGAGGCATGCCGCCACTGCGCAGCAGCAATTCCGGCAGCGGGCCTTCCTTGGCACGGAAGCAGACCGCCTTCAGGCGGCCGCCATCGGCGCCCTCGATGAAGGCGCGAATCACGCTGCCCTCGGCGCCGACGCGATCGGCCTTGACGATTCGCGCGCGCGGGAAGGCGAAGACCGGTTCCTCATTGGCCGGGCCGAAGGGTGCGAGGCGGCCGATCTGCTCGGCCATGGCGACATCAGCGCCACGCACGGCCAGCGCGCCGTCCAGCACCAGGTCGGAGGCGGCGGGCAATGTGGCGGCACCGGCCAGCCGCTCATCCAGCAAGGCATGGAATTCCGACAGGCGCGCGGCATCCAGCGAGAAACCGGCCGCCATGGCATGCCCGCCGCCGGTCAGCAGCATGCCCTTGGCGCGCGCATAGATGACGGCCGCACCCAGATCCAGGCCGGTGATGGAACGCCCCGAACCCTTGGCGATGCCGCCCTCCACCCCCGCCACGCAGGCCGGGCGGTTGAACTTCTCCTTGATGCGGCTGGCGACGATGCCGACCACACCCGGGTGCCAGCCAACGCCGGCCACCAGCACCACGCCGCGGCCGGCGGAAAGCTGCGCCTCGGCCTGTTCGAGCGCGTGGTGGAGCACACCGGCTTCCACCTCCTGCCGGCGGCGATTCACCGCGTCGAGCTTCTCGGCCATCACGCGGGCTTCGACGGGATCGTCGGTCAGCAACAGGCGCAGGCCGAGATCGGGTTCGGCGATGCGCCCGCCGGCATTGATGCGCGGCCCCAGCGCAAAGCCCAGGGTATGTGCCGTGGGCTCGCCGCGCGTGCCCGCCACATCCATCAGCGCGGCCAGACCAGGCCGGCCACGCCGCGCCAGCACGCGCAGGCCCTGCGTCACCAGCGCGCGGTTCACGCCCGAGAGCGGCATCACATCGCAGACGGTGGCCAGCGCCACCAGGTCCAGCGCGCCCATCAGATCCGGCTCGCCGGCCGCGAAGGCGCCGCGCGCGCGCAGCACACGATGCAACGCGACCAATGCCAGGAAGGCCACGCCGGCGGCGCACAAGCCGCGCTGGCCGCTGTCGCAATCGAGCCGGTTGGGGTTCACGGCGGCCACCACGGGCGGCGGTGGCCCCTCGGCCTTGTGGTGGTCCAGCACGACCACATCGGCGCGGCCTTGGGCGGCGGCCAGCGCGTCATGCGCGGCGATGCCGCAATCGACACAGATGATCAGCGTCGCACCGGCATCGCACAGCGCGGCGATGGCCGGCGCATTGGGGCCGTAGCCCTCCTTCAGGCGGTCCGGCACGTAATGCCGCACCCGCGCGCCCAGCCTTGTCAGCCAACCGGTGACCAGCGCGCCGCTGCAGGCGCCATCCACATCGTAATCGGCGAAGACGGCGATGCTCTCTGCGCGCTGCACCGCATCGGCCATGCGCGCGGCGGCCAGTTCCATGTCGCGCAGGCTCGACGGATCGGGCAGCAGCGCGCGCAAGGTGGGTGCCAGGAAATCCTGCGCCGTGTCGGCGCCGATGCCGCGCGCCGCGAGCAGGCGCCCCAGGATTTCCGGCACATCGAGCCTTTGCGCCAGCATCAGGCCAGCGCGTTCATCCGTCTCGCGCCACAGCCAGCGGCGCCCGGTGACGCTGGCCGTGATGTCGAGCGCCTCAGGCAATGAAGGCCGCGGGCTTCAGCGCGAAGTTATGATGGCCTTCGACGTAACGCACCGTGCCCGACTTGCTGCGCATCACGATGGAATGGGTATAGGCGCCGCCGCCGAAACGGCGCACGCCCTTCAGCATCGGGCCGGTGGTGACGCCGGTCGCCGCGAACATGACATTGCCGCGGGCCATTTCTTCCATGCGGAAGATGCGGTGCGGCTCGGTGATGCCCATGGCCTTGGCGCGGGCGATCTGGTCGTCATCCTCGTAGATCAGGCGGCCATACATCTGCCCGCCGATGCAGCGCAGGGCGGCTGCGGCCAGCACACCTTCGGGCGCGCCGCCCCAGCCGACATACATGTCCACACCGGCTTCGGGCTGGCTCACGGCCAGCACGCCCGAGACATCGCCATCGGGGATCAGCATGACGCGCGCGCCGGCCGCACGGCAGGCCTTGAGCAATTCCTTGTGGCGGTCCCGGTCCAGCATGCAGACGGTCAGGTCATTCACCGCGCAGTTCTTGGCACGGGCCAATTCGCGCAGGTTTTGCTCCATCGTCGCATCCAGGCTGACCACGCCATCGGGCAGACCGGGGCCGATGGCGAGCTTGTCCATGTAGATGTCGGGCGCGTGCAGGAAGCCGCCCTTTTCCGCCAGCGCCACGGTCGCCATCGCATTGGGCGCGCCCTTGGCGGTGATGGAGGTGCCCTCCAGCGGATCGACCGCGATGTCCATTTCAGGACCACCGCCGGACTTGCCGAAGATGCCAACCTTCTCGCCGATATAGAGCATCGGCGCCTCATCCATCTCGCCCTCGCCGATGACGACGGTGCCGTCGATCGCCACCGTGTCGAAGGCGCGGCGCATGGCTTCCACCGCGGCACCGTCAGCCGCGTTCTTGTCGCCCTTGCCGACCCAGTTGGAGGCGGCCAAGGCGGCCGCTTCCGTCACGCGGACCAGTTCAAGTGCTAGGTTGCGATCTGTGACCTGGCCATCCGTCGGTTGCGACATGCGAAGCTCCATTCCCTGTCGCGCGCCTTCTAGCAGGATAGCGGCGCTGCGCGAGGGGGAGGCGCGGGCTGTGTCAGCCGCGGCGCACCTGCACCAGCGTGAACAGCCCGATCGGCGGGCAGGCCTCGGCCTTGTCAGGCTCGCAGCCTTCGGGAAGCAGGTCGGAGAGCATGAAATCCGGGTGCCAACCCAAAACGCGGGCCGCCGGCGCCATGGTGCGCTCGATCCACCAGCGCCAGCCGCGCTCGGCCGCGAAGTGGTTCACGAACAGCATGTGCCCGCCCGGGCGAACCACGCGCGACATCTCGGCAAACAGCTTATGCGCGTCGGGCACCACGCTCGCGGTGAACATGGCGACCGCGGTGTCGAAGCTGGCCGGGGCAAAGGCCATGTTCTCGGCATCCATCTCCAGCAGGCCATGGACATGCGACAGTCGCTGTTCGGACACCTTGTCGCGCGCCTTGAGCAGCATGTCGCGCGAGAGGTCGATGCCCACCACCTCCAGGTCGCGGCGGTATTGCGGCAGGGCGAGGCCGGTGCCCACGCCCACTTCCAGCACGCGCCGGCCAGGCAGGGCGTTCACGGCCGCGACCGCGCGCTTGCGGCCGAAGGCCGAGACGCCACCGAACACCACGTCATAGACGCCCGCCCAGCGGCGATAGGCCTCGCGCACCGAAGCAGCATCCAGCGCGGCGCGGTTATGGCCACGTTCGGGTTCTGTCATGCCGATGGTGGGAATGGCGGCGTTCCTCCGGCCCGGGATCGGACGGGGCGGGTTAACGCCGGGGAAGGTATATGTCCAGATGGTTTCACGATCGTTGCGATCCGGTTTCAGGATGCGCTGGCCTGCGGCCGGGCCAGACCGTCAGCAGGCCGCCGCCCAGGATGATGGCGGCGCCGAGCAGCGTCCAGCGATCGGGGATGTCGCCGAACACCATGAAGCCCGCCACCCCGGCCCAGATCAGCTGGCTGTAGGACAGCGGCGCCAGCACCGAAGCGGGTGCCCGGACATAGGCCAGCACCAGCATGCCGTGCGACACACCGCCGAGCAGGCCGATGGCCGCCAGCAGCCCCCAATCCGCAAGGGTCGGCGGCACCCAGACGAAGGGCAACATCAGCGTGGTCGCCAGGGTCGCAGCCAGGCCCGTATGCAGGATGGTGGTGCGCGGGTCATCAAGCGCGGCAAGCCGCCGTGTGAGAATCTGGTAGAAGGCGAACAGCACGGCCGAGCCAAGCGGCAACAGATAGGCCGGGTGCGCGGCGCCCGCACCGGTGATGAAGGGAGGGCGAATCGCCACCAGCACGCCGGCCATGCCGAGCGCCACGCCGAACCATCGGCGGGGCCCGACCTTTTCGCGCAGCAGCAGCGCCGCCAGGGCCACGGTCAGCAGGGGGGCGGCGAAATTCACCGCCGTGGTGTCCGCCAGCGGCAGAAAAACCAGGGCCGAGGAGAATAACAGGGTGCAGCCGCACAGCAGCATGCTGCGCAGCGCCTGCAAGCCCGGCGCGCGCGACCGCCAGGCCAGCGCGCCGCCGCCACGCAGCGCGAAGAAGCCCCAGACCAGCACCGCCGAGAACACGAACCGTGCCCAGGCCAGCTGCGGCACCGGGTAGCGGTCGGTCAGCAGCTTGAACAGCGTGTCCATGGCGACGAACAGCACCAGCGCCGCAAGCTGCAGCGCGATGCCGGTCCACAGGGTGTTGCGCAAGACGGCCACCGGCGCAGCATGACCATATCCCGGAGCACTGAATACCGGGCATCGCCATGCGGCAGGCGCGGGTGCCCCCGGCGCTTTTCCGCTGGCGTTTCGATCGCGACACGGCTAAGGGGTGCGCGAACAAGCCACAGGCACGTCAATGAAACGCCCGGACCGCATCGCGGCCCGGGTTTTTTGCGGGCGCGCCAACTTCAGCCGGGATCTGCCCTATGGAAATGCGCAACGTCGCCATCATCGCCCATGTCGACCATGGCAAGACCACGCTGGTGGACCAGTTGCTGAAGCAATCCGGCACCTTCCGCGACAACCAGCAGGTCGCCGAACGCGCCATGGACCGCAACGACCTGGAGCGTGAGCGCGGGATCACCATCCTGGCCAAGTGCACCGCGGTCGATTGGCAGGGCACCAAGATCAACATCGTGGACACCCCCGGCCACGCCGATTTCGGCGGCGAGGTCGAGCGTATCCTGTCCATGGTGGATGGCGTTGTGCTGCTGGTGGACGCTGCCGAATCCGTGCTGCCGCAGACCAAGTTCGTCCTCGGCAAGGCGCTGAAGCGCGGCCTGCGCCCGATCGTGGTGGTCAACAAGGTCGACCGCCAGGACGCCCAGCCCGACCATGTCCATAACGAGATCTTCGACCTGTTCGCGAGCATGGATGCGAATGACGAGCAGCTGGATTTCCCGATGCTCTTCGCCTCCGGCCGCCAGGGCTGGGCGGATGAGGCGCTGGACGGGCCGCGCAAGGATTTGTCGGCGCTGTTCAACCTGATCCTGCGGCATGTGCCGGCACCCAGCGTGGATGTCGAAAAGCCCTTCGCGATGAACGCGTCCATCCTGGAATATGACAACTTCCTGGGCCGCATCCTGACCGGCCGCGTGGAACAGGGTGTCGCGCGCCTGAACATGCCCGTGAAGGTGCTGCATCCCGATGGCCGGCAGATCGAGACCGGCCGCCTGACCAAGCTGATGACCTTCCGTGGCCTGGACCGCGTGACGGTGGAAAGCGTGCAGGCGGGCGACATCATCGCCATTGCGGGCCTGGCCGATGGCACCATCCCGGACACCATCTGCGCCCCGGAAGTGGCAGCGCCCCTGCCCTCGATGCCGGTCGATCCGCCGACGCTGGCGATGACCTTCCGCGTCAATGACGGCCCGCTCGGCGGGCGCGAGGGCAAGAAGGTGACTTCGCGGCAGATTCGCGAGCGGCTGTTCCGCGAGCAGGAAGGCAATGTTGCCATCCGCGTGAAGGATTCCGAAGAAACCGACGCCTTCGAAGTGGCCGGCCGCGGTGAATTGCAGCTGGGCGTGTTGATCGAGACGATGCGCCGCGAAGGCTTCGAGCTGACCATCGGCCGCCCGCGCGTGCTGATGCAGGACAACCCCGAGACGGGCGAGCGCGAGGAACCCTTCGAGGACGTGATGGTCGATGTCGATGAAGCCTATACCGGCGTCGTCGTCGAGAAGCTGTCGCTGCGCAAGGCGGTGATGACCGATATGCGCCCCTCGGGCGCAGGCAAGACGCGGGTGTCCTTCCTGATGCCCTCGCGCGGCCTGATCGGCTACCATTCGGAATTCCTGACCGATACGCGCGGCACCGGCGTGATGAACCGCCTCTTCGCCGGCTACCAGCCCTATGCGGGCCCCATCGAGGGCCGGGTGAAGGGTTCGCTGATTTCGAACTCCGATGGCGAGGCGATCCAGTACGCGCTGTTCTACCTGCAGGAGCGCGGCACGCTGTTCGTGAACCCCGGCGACAAGGTCTATGTCGGCCTGATCCTGGGCGAGAACTCGCGCGAGAACGATCTGGAAGTGAACCCGATCAAGGAAAAGAAGCTGACCAACATCCGCGCCGCCGGCAAGGATGATGCGCTGCTGCTGATCCCGCCGCGGCGGATGAGCCTGGAGCAGGCGATGTCCTATATCGAGGATGACGAGCTGGTGGAGGTCACGCCCTCCGCCGTGCGCCTGCGCAAGCGCTACCTGGACCCGCATGAGCGCAAGAAGAACGCCCGCCGCGCCGAAGCGGTGGCGTGAGCCGAAAGGGCGGGGGATTGCCCCCGCCCGCTGCGTTCCGGCGGTTCAACCCGGCCGGATGTTCCGCGCGCGGATGATGCCGCCCCATTTCGCGCTTTCGCGCTGCAGATAGGCCGCGAAATCGCCAGGCGCCCCGGCCACCGGGATGATCGCCATGGCATCCAGGCGCGGCCTTACCTCGGGCGCACGCAGGGCCGCGGCGAAGGCGGCGTTGATGCGCGTGGCCAGCGCATCGGGCAGGCCCGCGGGCCCGAACAGTGCGAAATCCGTGCTGCATTCGAATTCGGGCAGGCCGGATTCGCGCACCGTCGGCACATTGGGCGCCGATGCATGCCGCTCGCGCGCGCTGACCGCGATGGCGCGCACGGCATTGGCCCGCATCGGCTCCAGCGCCGAGACAGCATCAACGGCGCTGAACTGCACCTCGTTCGTCATCAGCGCCTGCAGCGCGGGCGCGCCGCCGCGATAGGGCACGTGCAGCATCTCGATGCCGGCCATGGCGTTGAACAACTCCACCGCCAGATGCGCCGAGGAGCCCGCGCCGGAGGAGGAATAGGACAACCGCCCCGGATTGGCCCTGGCATGCGCGATCAGCCCCGCCACATCGCGCACCGGCAATGCGGGGTGCACGCACATGTATTGCGGCGTGTAGGCCAACAGCCCCAGCGGCGCGAAGGCGCGGTCATTGTCGTAGGGGATGTTGTCGAGCAGATGCGGCGCCATCGCATAGGTGGAATTGGTGCCGATCAGCAGCGTGTAGCCATCGGGCCGCGCCCGCGCGACCGACAGATGCCCCACCGTTCCCGACGCACCGGGGCGGTTATCCACCAGGATCTGCTGGCCGGTATCGGCCGAAACCCGTTGCGCCAGCAGGCGCGAAAGCGTGTCGGTCGAACCGCCAGGCGCCCAGGGCACCACCAGGGTCACGGCGCGCGCGGGCCAGGTCTCCTGGGCCAAGGCGGGGGCGGCGAGAAGGGCAGGCAGCGCGGCCAGCGCGCGGCGTTGAATGGTCATGGGTGTTTCCTCCGCCTGGAGTTATGCGGCGCGCGCAGCCTGGGCGGCAAGATGGGCATCGAAAGCGGCGCCGATCACCGCCGGGTCGGCCGCTTGTCCCGCGAAGATGGCAAAGCCGTCCACCGCTTGGCCGACCGACATGGCGCGGCCGGTCATGATGCGCGCGCGCGGGGCAGCAGCGCGGCCAGCGCCGCCGCGCGGCGGGCATCGGCATCGAAGATGCGCAGTTCCGGCACACCGGCCTGCACCAGCGCCCAGCCGATCGCGCGCCCGGCGCCGCCGGCACCCAGCAGCAGGGCCGGCCCGGCACGCACCGCATCGGCCAGCCCCTGGCCGATCGCCCAGAGGAAGCCTGTGGCATCGGTGTTGTGGCCGGTGAGCCTGCCATCGGCCTCGACCTTGACCAGGTTGACCGCGGCCAGCGCGGCGGCGCCTGGCGCCAGCGCATCGAGCAAGGGCACCACCGCCTCCTTGTAGGGGAAGGTGATGTTCACACCGGCGAAGCCGAGGCGCCGGACGCCATCGAGCAGCCTTGCGAGTTCGCCCGCATCGGCGCCGGCGACCTCGATCAACTGGTAATGCGCGCGCAGGCCCGCGGCCTCGGCCGCCGCCTCCATCATCGCAGGTGCGGCGGAATGCGCGATGGGGTGGCCGATCAGCCCCAGCAGCAGGCGGCCCTCACGCATGCGGCAGTCCCTGCGCCTCGACATACAGGCTGAACAGCGATTGCGCGCCGGCCATGAACAGGCGGTTGCGGTGCGGCCCGCCGAAACACAGATTGGCGCAGCGTTCGGGCAGCGCGATATGTCCGATCGGCGCACCGGCACTGTTGAAGACGCGCACGCCATCCAACTCCGCACTGCCCATGCCCCAGCCGCACCAGAGATTGCCATGGATGTCCACGCGGAAGCCGTCCGGGGTTTCGGCAGCGCCGCAGCGCACCAGGATGCGCGGCGCGCCCAGGGCCGCCCCCTGCACTGGGAAGGCCAGGATGTCCCTGGGCTCCGCGCGTGAGGCGATGACGTAGAGCAGGCTCTCATCGGGGCTGAAGGCAAGCCCGTTCGGCCCCGCCACCTGGTCCGTCACGCGGGTGACCGCGCCGGTCTGGCCATCGATCCGGTAGACGGAGCCAGGCAATTCGGCCGGGCCGATACGGCCGATATAAGGGCTGTCCTGCGCGAAGGCGGGGTCGGTGAACCAGATCGAGCCATCGGACTTCACCACCACATCATTGGGCGCGTTCAGTCGCTTGCCGTCGAAGCCGGCGCAGAGGACGGTCAGCTTCCCGTCAGGCTCGGTGCGCACCACGCGCAGGCCCGAATGCTCGCAGGTGATGAGCCGGCCCTGCCGGTCGCGCGTACTGCCATTGGAATGCCCGCCGCGGCGGAAGGTGGTGACGGCACCGCTCTCCTCATCCCAGCGCAGCATGCGGTCATTGGGGATGTCGGACCACACCAGGCAACGATGATCACCGAACCAGACCGGGCCTTCGCCCCAGCGCGTGCCGGTGTGCAGCCGTTCGATCGCGGCCAGCGCCACGACGTGGCGGCGGAAGGACGCATCGAGCACATGAATCGCCGGGTCAGGATAACGGGCGGAGGGCAGCCATGTCATGCACTCCATGCTGGCATGATGGGCCGATTGCGCAATGCCGCCGCGCGGCGCCACCATGGGGCATGCACATCGCCCCGCATTCCGCCCCCCAGGGCGCCGCCGCCGTCCCCGACAGCCGCGGCATGAATTTCTTCCACGCCGACCCCTGGGGTGCGGCCATGGCGCGCCACCATTTGCCGCCGGATCTGCATGCGCATCTGGAGCCACATCTGGCAACACTCGGCGCCCTGGTCGGCGGCACGCTGGACGCGGAAGCCGCCGCCGCCGACCGCAACCCGCCGGTGCTGCACCACCGCAACCGTCGCGGCGAAGACGCGCAGCACATCGAATACCACCCCGCCTATCTGTCCATGGCCCAGCGCGCCTTCGGCGATTATGGCCTGGCCGCGATGAGCCACCGCGCAGGCGTGCTGGGCTGGCCCGCGCCCATGCCGCCGGCCGCGAAATACCTGCTGACCTTCTATTTCGTGCAGTCCGAATTCGGACTGATGTGCCCGGTCAACATGACCGACAGCCTGGCGCGCACGCTGCGCAAATTCGGCAGCCCGGAGATGGTCGCGCGCTACCTGCCGGCGCTGACCAGCACCGATATGGACGCGCTGCGCCAGGGTGCGATGTTCATGACCGAACAGGGGGCAGGCAGCGACATTGCCAACACCGCCTTGCGCGCCGAACCCAATGCCGATGGCACCTGGGCGCTGACCGGCGACAAGTGGTTCTGTTCCAACCCCGATGCCGGCATGGCGCTGGTGCTGGCCCGGCGCGGCGATGCCCCGGGGCTGAAGGGCGTATCCCTCTTCCTGTTGCCGCGCGAATTGCCCGATGGCACGCCCAATGCCTATCGGATCGTGCGGCTGAAGGACAAGCTCGGCACACGCAGCATGGCCAGCGGCGAAGTGACGATGCACGGCGCCACCGCCTGGCTGGTGGGCGAGCCCGAGGCCGGCTTCAAGCAAATGGCCGACATGGTCAATTCCTCGCGCCTATCCAATGGCGTGCGCGCAGCAGGCATGATGCGCCGCGCCTGCGCGGAAGCGATGTTCGTCGCGCAACGCCGCATGGCCTTCGGCAAGCGCCTGGTCGATATGCCGCTGATGCGCCGCCAACTGGTCAAGCTGATCATGCCCGCCGAACAGGCGCGCAGCCTGGTCTTCGCCGCTGCCGAACAGATGCGCCTGGCCGATGCCGGCGACCAGACCGCGCGCCGGCTTCTGCGCATCATGACGCCGCTGCTGAAATTCCGTGCCTGCCGGGATGCACGCCGCGTGGCCGGCGATGCGATGGAGATCCGCGGCGGCTGTGGCTATATCGAGGAATTCCCCGAAGCCCGCCTGTTGCGCGATACGCATCTGGGCTCCGTCTGGGAAGGCACCAGCAATATCGTGGCACTCGATGTGCTGCGCGCGGCGGCGCGCGAGGATGCGCTGGCGCCGCTGGCCGCGCACAACGCGGCACTGCTGGGCAATGACGCAGCGCCGTTCCACGCCGCCCTGGAACGCGTGGTCGCGCTGATCAACACCGCGCAGGACAACCCGGCCCTGGCCCGCCAGGCCGCCAGCGCCCTCTATCACATCACCACCGCCGCCCTGCTGCTCGCCGAGGCCCGCGCCCTGCCCTGTCCCGCGCGCGGCGCGCTGGCCGAACTCGTGCTGCGCCACCGCCTCGCGCCGCGTGACCCGCTGGGCGCCACCGACGACACGCCCCTCGAGGACGCGGTTATCGCGCGCGCCGCCGCGTGAGCCAGTCACGCATGCCGGAATTGCCACCCATGCGCGTCGCCTCCTTGCGCAAAGCGCCCATCACCCCACACTGAGCCCATGCAGGACGCCGAGGACAGGCGCATCGGCCGCCTCATCGCCTCCTTCGCGCTGACCGGCTTCGCCACCGCCATGATCGCGCGCATCACCGACCCCCTGGTGGTGGAAATCGGCGCGGAGTTTTCCGTCCACCCCGGCACGGTGGCGCTGCTGGCGAGCCTCTACGCGCTGATGTTCGCGCTGGTGCAGCCCTTCCTCGGGCCGGTGGGTGATGCCCTGGGCAAGCGGCGCGTCATCCTCGTCGCGCAGTTCGTCTTCGCGGTGTTGATCCTGGGCTGCGCGGTGGCGCCGGATTTCGGTTCGCTCGCCTGGCTGCGCGCGGCCTCGGGCGCGGCTGGCGGCGGCATCTTCCCCCTCGCACTGGCCGTCTTCGGCGATGAGGTGCCGCTGGCCAAGCGGCAGGTCGCGGTCGGCCGCTTCATGCTGTTCAGCATCATGGGCGGCATCACCGGCGGTGTGCTGGCCGCGGTGCTGGAACCCTGGCTCGGCTGGCGCGGTGTGCTGGCGTTTGGCGGTGCTTCGGCGGTTGCGGCATGGCTCGTCCTGCTGCTCTCCCCGCGCCCGCGTGAGGGCATGCGCCCGCTGCGGGTGGCCGATGCGCTAGCCCGCTACGGCAAGTTGCTGCGCATGCCGATGGCCAGGTTGCTCTATGGATCGGTTGCGCTGAACAGCGCGCTGGCGATCGGCCTCGCGCCGCATCTGGCGCCGTTGCTGCAAGGCTACGGCATGGACGGCACGGCCACGTCCGGCCTGGTTCTGGCGGCCTTCGGGATCGGCGGGCTGGTCTATACGCTGGTGGTCGGACGCTTGCTCGCGCGGATCGGCCAGACCGGCCTTTTGCGCCTGGGCGGAGGCATTGCCTGTGGCGGGCTGGTGCTGCTGGCCGCGACCAGCAGCCTGCCACCGCTGCTGCTCTCCGGGCTGTTGCTGGGCTGCGGTTACATGATGATCCACGGCACCATCCAGGTGCGGGCCAGCGAATTGGCGCCCGATGCCCGGGGGGCGGCGATGGCGCTGCATGCCTTCAGCTTTTTCATCGGCCAGTTCATCGGACCGGTGGTCTATGGCTGGGCAATCCCGGCGGTGGGCACGATCGTGTTCCTGTTCGCCGGGGTGGCACTGGCATGGCTTGGATGGTGGATGGCGCGGGCAAGATGAACGGAAATGGAACATTTGGCGCGGCCGCCAGACCGTTTACCGCGCGATTTCAGCGCTGTATCCCGATTCGCGGGAACGAATCGCTAACCGCACCCAACCACAAAGGATTGTGTGTGAAGCCTCGCGCAAGCCACAAGCGCGTTCTATCTTCGTGCCGTCGTTGCGGTGCGATTCGCAAGTGCGGGAGGTGATGAAAGCATGGCGGGAGGCGCAATCGGCAAGCTGCCATGGTGGGCATGGGTGGCACCGGCCTTGGGATTGGCCTTGGCGCTCAGCAAGCTCTCACCGCTCTCGCCGCTGGGTGTGCTGATGGCGGTGCTGCTCGGCGCCTCGGTCTTCGCGTCGGTCCTGCATGCCGAGGTGGTGGCGGCGCGCGTGGGCGAACCCTACGGGACGCTGGTGTTGGCGGTCGCCATCACCGTCATCGAGACCGGGCTGATCCTCTCCCTGATGATCAGCAGCGAACAGCCTGCGCTGCTGCGCGATGCCGTGTTTGCCACGCTGATGATCGCGCTCAACGGCATCATGGGCATGGCGCTGATCCTGGGCGGTGCGCGGCATTTCGAACAGGGCTTCGCAGCCCGCGGCGCCTCGGCCTTTCTGACCGTTGTCATCACCATCGCGACCATGGCGCTGGTGCTGCCCAATACCACGACCTCCGCGCCGGGGCCGGTTTTTGCGCCGGGGCAGATGCTGTTCGTCGTGGTCTCCTCGTTGGTGCTCTACGGCGTTTTTCTGTTCGTCATGACGGTCAGGCACCGCAATGACTTCCTGCACGGCCACGGCATCGAACCCACCGGCACGCCACCTGACAATCGCGTCACGCTGCGCGCGCTGCTGCTGCTGTGCCTGTCATTGCTGGCCGTGGTGCTGCTGGCCAAGGCCATGGCGCCGGCACTGGATGCGGGCGTGGCCCGGATGGGCGCGCCGGCGACCGTGGTCGGCGTCGTCATCGCCGCCCTGGTGCTGATGCCCGAGGGCGTGACGGCTCTGCGCGCCGCGCGGCGCAACCAGTTGCAGATGGCGCTGAACCTGACGCTGGGCTCCGTGCTGGCCTGCATCGGCCTGACCATCCCTGTGGTGGGGATCTGGTCGCTCATGGCGGGCAAGCCGCTGCTGCTGGGTCTCGATCCCACGGGTGTGGTGCTGCTGGCGCTGACCTTCCTGGTCAGCGCGCTGACATTGGCTACAGGGCGCACCACGGTGCTGCAGGGCGCCGTGCACCTGGTGATCTTCGCGACCTTCCTGCTGCTGAGTTTCCAGCCGTGATTCAGTGCGGCTCCCAGCTCGGCTTGCGCCGGGCGCGGAAGGCGGCAATCCCTTCATCGGCCTCGCCCGTCGCTTGCCGGGCGAAGGCCTCCGCGCCGGCCTGCGCATAGGCATCGGTGGCGACGGCGCCCAGCGCGCCGATCAGCCGCTTGGTCTCGGCCATCGCACCGGGCGCGCCCTTCAGGATATCGCTGATCACCGTGGCCAATGCGGCATCCAGCGCGGCTTCATCGGCCAGCACCTCATGCACCAGGCCGATGCCGCGCGCAGCGGCCGCGTCCAGCACCTGCGCCTGCAGCACCATGCGCTGTGCCTCGCTGCGGCCCATGCGGCGCACCAGCCAGGGCAGGATTTGCGCGGCGACCAGCCCGCGTCGCACCTCGGGCGCGCAGAAGCGCGCGGTGGCATCGCAGATCGCGATATCGGCCGCGCAAACAAAGCCCAGGCCACCGGCGAAGACACTGCCCTGGATGCGCGCCACAACCACCTGCGGCAGGGCTGCGATGCGCGCGAAACGACGCCCCGTGGCGGTGTTGCGCTTCAGTTGCGCGGCGATTTTGTCCTCCGGCGTGACATGGTCCTCGGCCACTTCGACCAGGTCGAGGCCGGCGCAGAAATGGCCGGCAGCACCTTCCAGCACCAGCACGCGCGCGCTGCTGTCCTGCTCCAGCTCATCGAGCAGCACATCGACAGCCTGCACCAGCGCCAGGCTCATCGCATTGCGCCGATGCGGGCGGTTCAACATCGCGCGCACCACAGCACCATCACGCCGCACCAGCAGCGGGTTTTCTTCGGTCATCATGTTCCTCCCAGATATTCGATCGCTTCGTCGGGTGTGCGCGCCACCAGCGCGCCTGCGGCATGCAGCGCGGTGAGCTTCGCTTCGGCGGTTTCGCGCAAGGCGCCGGCCAGCGCGCCGGCATGGCCCATGCGCCGCCCCTCGGGCGCGTGGCGGCCCATCACCATCGCGACCAGCGGCTTGCCGCGCAAAGCGGGCATCGCTTCGGCCAGCGCGTATTCCTTGTCGCCGCCCAGTTCCCCCACATAGAGCACCGCGCGTGTGGCCGCGTCATCGGCCAGGGGGGCCAGGTATTCATGCGGGTTGCGGCCGATCAGCGCATCGCCGCCGAGATTGATCACCGCGCGCTGCCCGATGCCCGCGGCCGTCAGCATGCGTGCGATGGTCAGCGCCAGCGTGCCGCTGCGCGTCAGCACCGTGACGTCGCCTGGCGTGCAGAAGGCGGGCGCGATATTGCCCAGCATCCCCTGGCCCGGCACGCATAGCCCGAGCGTGTTGGGCCCCACGAGCCAGGCGCCGGCCGCGCGCGCGGCCTTCGCGGCGCGCATCGCATCATGCACCGGGACATATTCGGCGCAGGCGATGATGCTGCGAATGCCAAGCGCGGCGCAGCGCGCAACGGCGTCGGCGGTGCCCTCGGGCGGCGTGTAGAGCACGGCGGCATCGGCACCGTCCGGTGGTGCATCCAGGACGGGAATGCCGTCCATATCCTCCCCGCCGCGGCCGAGTTGCACGCCGGCGATGATGGGCGTGCCCGCCTGCCGCATCGCCGCCACTTGCGCGCGCGCATAGCGGCCGAGGGGATTGAACACGATCACGTGGCGCGGAAAGCTGGCAAGGAACGGAATCATCAGGATCACACGATGCGATTGACCGAGGCCGACGGCAAGGCGCTGCTGCGACATCACGGCATCGCGGTGCCGCGCGGCGCGATGTGGGGCGCGCCGGATGCCCCGCCCGCGGGGATGATGAAGGCGCAGCTGCTGGAAGGCGGACGCGGCAAGCGCGGATTGATCCGGCGCTTCGCCGCCAGCGACGGCGCGGCGGTGGCGGCCCTGCTGCCTGAGCCCTATGCGGAGGAAGCCGTGGCTTTCACGCGCGAGATCTACCTGGCGCTGATGATGGACGGCACAGCGCAATCGCTGGTGCTGCTGGCCTCGCCCGATGGCGGCATGGAGGTCGAGAGCGCAGCCGCGCCCATCCGACTGGTGCTGGATACCGATGCGCCAGACGCCACCGAGCGTGCCTATGCGGCGCTGCGTGGCGGCTTCGATACGTCCCTTGCCGCGCGCCTGGCGCGATACGCGCTGCGCCTGGCGCGCGTGATGCGTGCCGAGGCGCTGGATTTTCTCGAGATCAACCCGCTCGCCGTCACCGCCGAGGGCACGCTGGTCGCTCTCGACTGCAAGGCCACGCGTGATGATTGCGCGGCCCTGCCCGAACCCGCGCTGTCCGCGCGCCTGGAAGACGCGGCGCTGACACCGCTGGAGCGCGAGGCGCGGGCGCGCGGCTTCGCCATGGTCGAACTGCCGGGCACGGTGGCACTTGTCACCGCGGGCGCCGGCCTTGGCATGCTGATGGTCGATCTGCTGGGCGATGCCGGCGCACCCGCCGCCTGCTTCATGGACAACATCCAGGGCCATGCAGAGGACACGACCGAAGCGCGGCTCGACATCGCCTTCCGCCTGGCCGAACGACCGGAGGTGAAGGCCATTGCCTTCCACACCACCCTCGCCTCGCGCCCGCTGAAGGGTCGGGTGGAGGCGCTGGCCGCGATGCTGGAACGCCGTCCCGCACCAAAGCCGCTGGTCGCGGGCTTCGCTGCGGCAGGCGCGGCTTTGATGGGCTTCGACGCCGATGCGGCGCGCACACGCCTGGCCGCGCTGGGCGTCACCTTGCTTGACGATCCGCGCGCGGTGGCACGCGCGGCGGCGGCTCACACAAAGTAGTTGCCGGCGTCGAAGGCGACCACCTCCTCGCCCACGCCGGCGGGGTCTTCGCCACGCGCGACACGCTCCGCCTCACGCAGCCACAGGCGCCGCAGCATGGCGACACCGCGGTCGCTGCTGGCCAGATGTTCCTCGCCATGCAGGGTGATCGTGCCCTGCCCCACCTGCGCCTCCCAATCGCCAGGAAAGGCGCGGTGTTCGGCTTCGGTCAGCTCGGTCCAGGCCTTGCCATTATAGCTGCTGCGCATGCGGCCGAGTTCACCCTTCTCGCGCGCGCGGCCGGCCACCAGGATTCGGAAATGCGTGTCGTCCAGCGGCAGCACCCAGCCGATGGATTCCACGCGCCCGCCTGCGCCGAGCCGCGGCGAGGGGACAACACGCAGCGTGGGAAAGCACGCCTCGGTGATGCGCCGGAGCGTGCGGCCATCATCCAGTTTCCGCACCTGCACGCTGCGCACGCCGCGCGGCGTCGCGTCGAATTCCACCTCCGGCATCACCGCCATGGCGGCGACGAATTGCGGGCCGCTGAACACGCCATGCAGGATCGGCACGTGATACGGGTCCATTACATTCTCGAAGTGCTGCATCCAGTTGCAAGGCACAGTGCCCCAACCGCCGGAGCCCAAGCCAGTGCCGTCGGTGTCCAGGATTTCGCCCGGCGCCAGTTCCTCCAGCTCGCGATAGCGCGGCAATACCGGCATGCGGTCCGGCGGGCCGAGATAGGCGAAGACCATGCCGTAGCGTTCCTGCACCGGATACCAAGGCTGGCGGAAACGCTGTTTCTGCCGCCCACCTTCCGGCTCGCAGGGCTGGTCCAGGCAGGCGCCATCAGGCGCGAATTTCCAGCCATGGTAGCAGCAGCGGATGCCGTCATCCTCGACCCGCCCGTAATAGAGCGACGTGCCCCGATGGCAGCAGCGCGGATAGAGCAGCCCGGGCGCACCGGATTGCGTGCGGAACAGGATCAGCTCCTCGCCCAGCACCTGGATGCTGCGCGGGGTATCGGTCGCTTCCTCGGACAACGCGACCGGGTGCCAGTAGCGCCGCAGCAACTCGCCCATCAGCGTGCCACGGCCGACGCGCACCAGCTCTTCGCGCACCGCACCAGGCGTGTGTGTATAGGCGGTCATTCGGCGCGCGCTCCGGTCAGGCGGATCAACTCGGCCCAGCGCGGCGTATCACGTGCGACGGCAGCGGCCAGTTCGTCAGGTGTCGAGACGACCGGCCGCTGGCCCTGGCGCAGCATGGCCTCGCGGATCGCCTCCTCGCCCACGACGCGCACAAAGGCCTGGTGCAGCCGCGCCACCACCGGCGCGGGCGTGCCGCCAGGCGCCCAGGCCGCGACGAACAGCCCCATATCGTAGCCCTGCATGCCCTGCTCGGCGAAGGTGGCCACTTCAGGCAGCGCGACACTGCGCTGCGCCGCCGGCACGCCGATCAGCTTCAGCGCACCCGCCTGCTGCTGCGGCCTTGCGCCCACCGGCGAGGCGAAGGTCATGTCCAGCCGCCCCGCCAGCACATCCTGGATGGCCGGTTGCTCGCCGCGATAGGGCACGTGCTCCAGCGCCACATTTTCCTGCGCGCCGATCTTCGCGCCATAGAGATGCCCGGCCGAACCGACGCCCCAGGAACCATAGGTCGTACGCGGCCTGGCACGCGCCCAGGCCAGGAAGCCGCGCATGTCATCGAAGGGCGCCGCGCGCGGCGCGCACAACACGATCGTGCCCATGGACAGCAGCGTGATCGGCGAGAAATCCCGCACCGGATCATAGGGCAGGTTCGGCATCAGCGCCGGGTTGTTGGTGTGCGTGCTGTTGGTCGTGACCATGAAGGTGTGGCCATCGGGCGCTGCGCGCGCCACGGCCTCAGCGCCGACCACGGTGTTGGCACCTGGCCGCGCCTCCACCACCACCGGCTGGCCCAGATCAGCGCCCAGCCTTTCGGCCAGCAGCCGGTTCAGCACATCGATCGCGCCGCCGGGGTTGAAGGGTGAGACGAGCCGCAGCGGCCGCGTCGGGAAGCCCTGGGCATGAGCAAGCCCCGGGGCGGCCAGCGCGGCACCCAGCACCGCGCGTCGTCTGGCGATCAGCATGGCGTTTCCTCTTCCGGCCAATTGGTTGACAGGGTAAACCAATCGCATGGGGATGGGTCAATCAATCGTCGCGCAAATCCTGGCGCCAGAGACCACCGCGCTGGACCTGCCCGATGACGCACCACGCGCGCTGCGCATGCTGGCGCTGGCCGCGGGCGTGACCACAGCACCACCCGCACCGCCGCCGCCCGCGCCGGCCGCGCGCATCACGCGCATCGCGGGCTTTCGGATCACGCTGAAGCTGCGCCAGACTTATGTCTCCGCCATGTACATCACGCCCACGCAGCAGCGCGCATTGCTGCGCGTGACGCTGGCCGATGGCACAGAGGGCTGGGGCGAATGCCCCGCCGCCGCAGCCGGTGCCATGCCCGCCGCCGCGCGGGCCTTCATGGGGGCGGACATCGCCAATGGCATGGAAGCGGCGCGCGCCCGCTTCGCGCGCATCAGCTTCGACAACCGTGATGGCCGCAACGGATGGGCCGCGATCGCCGCCGTCGAGGCCGCCGCCTGGGACGCGCTGGCGCGCACGCGCAACCTGCCGCTGGCAGCCCTGTTCGGCGGCACCACGCGCCCGCTGCCGATCGCCTGCCCCCTGCCTGCCGCGATCATGGCGGCCGATGCCACGCGCGCCGATCTGCCGCCGCATATGGCCGACCATTCCAACACGGCCCGCCTGGCCGAACATGCGCAGGAGATCGCCGCGCGCAGCGGCGCGCGCGCCTTCAAGTACAAATCCGCCGGCTGCGATCCCGCCTGGGACATCGCCTGCATGACCGCACTGCGCCGCACATTCCCTGAAGCCGCTTTGCGCTTCGATCCCAACGCGGCGTATTCGACGCGCGACGCGCTGAACATCGGCGCGGCCTTGCGCGAACTGGCGCCGGAATTCCTCGAAGATCCTTGCGACGGGATCGAGGGCCTGGCGCGCATCACCGCGGCCCTGCCCGGCATGCGTGTCGCGTCCAACATGGCGGTGATCGAACCTTCGCATCTGCTCGCAGCCCATCGGCGCGGGCTGCAACTGACGGTGCTGGGCGACGCCTTCCTCTGGGGCGGGCTGCAGGGCCTGGCGGATATGGCCGGCATGGCGCGGCTGCTCGGCCTGACACCGGCGGTGCACAGCTTCTACGAGAGCGCGGTCGCCACGGCTGCCAGCGCGCATCTCGCCGCCGCATTAGACATGGACGCGCCACATGCGGTGGATTGCGGCGTTCCCGGCCTCGCCGACGACATCACCGACGACGCACCCGAACTCCGCAACGGCATGCTGCACACGCCCGCCGGCCCTGGCATCGGCGTGACACCCACCCGCCTGCCCGAACCCTTCTTCGCCCTGGAGGCCTGACCATGCGCCACGATCCGCCTCGGGAGCGCGACCAGCCCACTCCCGTCATCGAGGGCTACCCCAACACCGCGCGCCGCACGCCGGCCGCGAAGCTGCTGCGCCGACCGCTGCCACGCCTGCTGACCGCGGGTGCAGCGCCGGCCATGCCGCTCGCATCCATCGACATGGCCGAAGCCGTGCCCGGCAAGCCCGCCATGGGCAGCCGCATCATGGTGCAGCTGCGCGTGGTCGATGAAGACGGCCGCGGCGTGCCCGACGCCGTCGTCGAGATCTGGCACGCCAATGCCGCGGGGCGCTACGACCACCCCGCCGACCCCGCGCGCGCCCCGCTGGACCGCCATTTCCGTGGCTCCGCGCGTGTCGCCAGTGATCGCGAAGGGCGGCTTGCGCTGCACACCATCAAGCCCGGTGCGTACCCGGTGCCGGATTCCGGGCAATGGTGGCGGCCGGCGCATATCCATTTCTCGGTGCTGGGCCGTGGCGCCGTGACACGGCTGGTGACGCAGATGTATTTCGCGAGCGACCCGATGCTGGAATGGGACCGCATCTGGCTCTCCGTGCCCGATGCCCAAGCACGCGCGCGCATGGTCGCCACGCAACTGCCGCCGCACGAAGCGCCCATCACAACCGACATCGAACGCCTGGTCTTCACCCACACGCTGGTGCTGCGCGGGCGCGAGGAGACCCCGCCCGCATGATCCGCCGCAACGCGCCGCCGCCCAGCACGGCCATGCAAACGGTGGGCCCCTTCTTCCCCTCGAGCCTGGCCGAACCCGCGCTCGCCACGCTGACGCGCGAGGGCCACGCGGGCGAGGCGATCTGGCTGACCGGCGACATCGCCGATGAGAGCGGCCCCTTCCGCAACGCCATCCTGGAATTGTCGCAGGCCGATGCGAAAGGCCGCGTTGCCGGGGATCGCGGCGCGGACAAGCACTTCGCCTTCTGGGGCCGCGCGGCCTCCGATGGCGCCGGGCAATTCGCCTTCCGCACCGTGCTGCCAGGCCCCAGCGCGGACCCCGCGGGCCCGCGCGCGCCATGCTTCGAATTGCTGATCCTGGGCTCAGGCATCATGCGCCGCCTGGCCACATGCTTCTTCCCGCCCGGCACCACGCAAGATCCGGTGCTGCGCTGCGTGCCGGCAGCATTGCGCCCGCGGCTGTTGCTGCGCGATGCCGGCAAGCGCGGCGGGCTGCGCCGCCTGCACGCGACCATCCGGCTGCACGGAGCCGACGAGACCCCGTTCTTCCGCGACTGATCCATGACCTCGATCCGCGACCTTCTGTCCTATCGGATCCACAAGCTGGCAGGCGCCATGTCGCGCGGCGCCGCGGCGCGCTACCGCGCGGAATTCGGCGTGACGCTGATGGAATGGCGCGCGCTGGCGTTGCTGGGCGATGGCACCGCGCTGTCCTTGCAGGAACTGGCGCGGCATGCGGCGCTGGACAAGTCGCAGATCAGCCGCGTGGTCTCGGCGCTGACGGCACGCGGCCTGGTCAAGCGCGGCGTGTCGAAGGCCGATGCACGCGCGGCGCATATCAGCCTGACACCGGCGGGTGCGCGTATTCGCGCAGGCCTGCTGCGCAGCGCCGCCGCACGCGACGCCGCCTTCGCGGCCGTTCTGACAGCACAGGAACAGCGCGTGCTGGACCGCGTGATTCGCAAACTGACCGAGGAAGCGCGACGGCAATCAGAACCCGAAACCTGGGCCTGACTACTCCATCCGCGCGCCGGAAAACCGCACCAGCTCCGCATGCCGGCGCAGTTCGGCGGTCAGGTGCTCCGTCACCTGCTGCGGCGTGCCGCCCATGATCTCCAGACCCTGTGCTTCGAGGCGCGGACGCGCCTCCGCATCCACCAAAATCTCATTGGTGATGCGGTTCATGGTGGCGATGATCGCAGGCGGGGTACCGCGCGGAAACATCAGGCAGAACCAGGTGCCGAAGACGAGCCCCGGCATGCCAAGTTCGGCCATGGTCGGCACATCGGGCAATGCGGCGGCGCGACGATCGGACAGCACGGCGATCGGCGTCACCTGCCCCGCGCGCACCTGCGGCGCCGCACCCGTGATCAGGTTGAACATCACCTGGATGCGCCCGGCGAAGAGGTCATTGAAACCCTGCGCGATGCCCACATACGGCACATGCACCATCTCCGTGCCGGTGGCCTGGCGATAGAGTTCGCCCGCCAGGTGCATGGAACTGCCATTGCCCGAGGAACCGAAGGACAGCGCACCCGGCCGCGCGCGCACCATCGCGGTGAAATCGGCCAGGTTGCGCACGCCGAGCGCGTTGTTCACCACCAGAATGTTCGGCACGTTGCCGATCATCACGACGGGTTCGAAATCGCGCAGCGGGTCAAACGGCAGATCGCGATACATGGCCGGATTCGTCGCCAGCGTGCCGGCCCAGCTGTAGAGCATGGTGTAGCCATCGGGTGCCGCGCGCGCCGCGAGGCCCGCGCCGACATTGCCATTGGCGCCCGCGCGGTTGTCCACCACCACGCGCTGCGGCAGGCGCTTGTCGTATTCCTGCGCGAGAATGCGCGCGATGGTGTCGGCGGTGCCGGCGCCACCGGCCGCGGGCACGATCATGCGGATGGGCCGGTCCGGCCAGCCCGATGGTTGCGCGAGCGCCGGCGTTGCGGCGAGGGATGCGAGGACGGCGCGACGTGAGGTCATGCGCGCAATATGGCCATGCCGCGCGCACGATGGAAGCACCATGAGACTGGACAGCACCGGGGCCCGCCGCGAATGCTGCGCGGATGGGCAAGATGCGATTGGCCGTGCTGGGCGCGGGGGCTGTGGGGCCGGGGGTTGCGGCGCTCGCAGCCTCACGCGGGCATGATGTGGCGATCTGGTCGCCGAGTGGCGCGGGGACCGCAGGCATTGACGGCATGATCCATGCCGAGGGCGTGCTGGAGGGCAGTTTCGCGGTGCGCGTGGCGCCGACGCTGGAGGCGGCGTTGGCCGGCGCGGACGCGGCAATACTGTGTGTGCCGGCCTATGGTTTGGATGCGCTGCTGCCGCGCATCGCGGCCGTGATCCGGCCCAGCCTGCCGCTGCTGATCAGCCCCGCCGCATCGCTGGCGCCGCTGGTGGTCGAGGCGCTGATGGCGCGCCACGGGCCGCGCCGCGCACCGGTCGGCGCGCTGGCAACCACGCCGCTCGGCGGGCGGCGCATCGGTCCTGATCGCGTGCGCGTGGCGATGCTTCGCAGTGCCGTGGACATGGCCGCGGTGCCGGCTGCCGCCGCGCCGGAAATGGCCGCACTGGCGCATGCGCTGTTCGGCCATGCATACCCCGTCGCGCGGGATGCATTGGCCGTCGCGCTGACCGGCTCCAACCCCATCATCCATGGCGTGCTGGCGCTGACCAATCTGACGCGGATCGAGCACCGAGAGGCCTGGCCGCAATACGCGATGATGACCGAGGCCGCCTGCCGCATGATGACCGCGATGGATGCCGAACGCGCCGCCCTGGCCGCGCGTTTCGGGCTGGTGGTGACGGACCTGCCGACCGCGCTTTCGCGCGCCAACCGTATCCCGGTGGCGCCCATGCATGAGATGGCGGCCACGATCGCGGCCGGCCGCGGGGCAGTGCTGGGACCGACCGATCTCGGCAACCGCTACATCATGGAGGATGTGCCATTCGGGCTGGCCTTTTACCTCGCGCTGGCGAAGCCGCGTGGCGTGGCGATGCCGGTGACCGAGGCCTGCGTTGTTGCGCTGGAAGCGGCACTCGGAGTGCCCTTGCGCGACAATCCGCTGACCACCCGGCTCGACCTGTCCGCATTGGATGACGCATTGCTGCATGGCAGCAACCGCATGGACGGCGCGGCAGCACGGTGACAAACTTCCCCCCGGAATGAACCAATCAACACCCATGGGACTGGCCGCGCTGGAAGCGGCCGTCCGGCGCGACATGGACATGCTGAACCTGCCGGCGAAGGACTGGGTCCCGCGCCGTGCGGGTGTGATCGATGTCATCGTGATCGGCGCGGGCATGAACGGCATCGCAGCCGCCGGCGCCCTGCTGATGCGCGGCATCCGCAACATCCGCGTGCTGGATGCCGCAGCACCGGGGCGCGAAGGGCCCTGGATGACCTATGCGCGCATGGAAATGCTGCGCAGCCCGAAGCAGTTGACCGGGCCCTGCCTGGGCATTCCCAACCTGACCTATCGCGCCTGGCACGAGGCG
Organism: Acetobacteraceae bacterium; assembly: GCA_027483125.1. GTDB lineage: Bacteria > Pseudomonadota > Alphaproteobacteria > Acetobacterales > Acetobacteraceae > Rhodovarius. Next base: position 32,430 of record JAIXVH010000247.1, read on the forward strand.
CGCTTCGGCACCCCCGACTGGGAGGCGCTGTACAAGGTGCCGAACGCGCATTGGCAGGATTATCTGGCCTGGTTGCAGCGGGTGCTGGAATTGCCGCTGGAGCATGGCGTGCAGGTCATGCGCGTGGCGCCGGCGGATGGGTTGTTGCGCGTCGAATGCGCCGATGGCCGCGTGATGCTGGCGCGCCGTGTGGTGATGGCGACCGGGCGCGGCGGCGTGGGCGGCTTCTACTGGCCGGATTTCGTACCGCGCGACCTGTATCCCGAACTGGCCTTTCACACCAATGAGGAACGCGATTTTTCGGCACTGCGCGGCAAGTCGATCGGTGTGATCGGGGCGGGGCCTTCGGCGCTGGACAATGCCGCGGTGGCGATGGAGCACGGCGCGCTTGACGTGCAGGTCTATGCGCGGCGGGCGCAATTGCCGCAGATCAACAAGGGGCGCGGCGCGGGTATCGGCTATCACCATGGCTGGGCGGAATTGCCGGATGACCAACGCTGGTCATTGATGGCCTACATCCAGGATCTGCAGGCACCGCCGCCACATGAAACGGTGCATCGTGTGCTGCGCCTGGGCGTGGGTATCAATCTCGGCTGGGCGTTGACGCGGGTGGCGCGCGAGGGCGATGGCGTGCGGCTGGATTTCGCCAATGGGCAGACGCGTCAGCATGATGTGCTGATCCTGGGCACCGGTTTCCTGGTCGATATGGCGCAAGTGCCGGAGCTTGCGGACATCGCGCCGCATATCGCGCTGTGGGGGGATCGGTACCAGCCACCGGCGGAACTGGTGCGGCATGACCTGGCGGCCTTTCCCTATCTGGGCGCGGGCTTCGAGTTGCTGCCGAAATCGCCGGCTGCGCCAGCCGAACTCAGGCAGATTCATCTGCTGAACTATGGCGCGCATTGTTCGTTCGGCGGCATCGCCAGCGACATTCCGGCGGTCAGTATCGGCGCGGATCGTGTGGCAGGCGCCATCCTGCACGGCCTCTTCCGCGAGGATTTCGCAGCGTTGCGCGAACAGCTGGAAGCCTTCGACGAACCCGAATTGGAAGGCACGCCATTCTTCGTGCCAAGGAACACGCCATGAATGATCTGATCGACACGCTGCTCGGCATCGAACCTGGCTCGCATCTGGATGCGCTGCGCGCGCTGCGGCCGGAATTGCGCGCAGCCGGCGCAGGCAGCGAGGCGGCGATCTTCGAAGCAGCCTCGGGCCTGTCCGCGGCCGAACGCCACGCGCTGGCCGCGCATGTGGCGGCGCTGCATGAATGCGCGCCGCTGGCACAGCATCACGCCGCGCGCGCCGGCACGCTGCGGCCCGCACTCGCCGCGCATGCGGAGTTCCTGGCCTTCGATCCGCATCTGGCCAGCCCCGATGCCAGCGCCGCACTCACCGCCGCGGGGCTCGCCCCGCGCGAGATCGTCATGGCATCCCAGCTCATCGCCTATGTCAGCTACCAGGTGCGGATGATGGATGCGCTGGTGCTGCTGGACCCGGCGCGTGAGCCGCCTGCGCGCCGCGCGCGGCCGCCGGCGAAAGGTGCCACCAGCACGGCCGATTTCGGCTTCACCGCGGATAGCCTGGAATGGTCATCCTGGGTGCCGGTGCAGGATTTGGCCACCGCCACACCCGAGCAGATCGCGGTGCTGGATGAGAGTCACCCCAAGGCGAAGGCCAGCGACTACTATCTGCTGCTGGTGCAGGAGCCCGAGGTGCTGCGCCAGCGCTCCAAGCTGTTCAACACCATCATGTACGGCCCGCGTGGTGCTTCACGCGCCGAGCGCGAATTGGCCGCCAGCGCCGAGAGCCGTTTGAATGGCTGCCCCTATTGCCTTTCGGTGCATGCGCAGCGCTATGTGCAGCTGAAGGGTGACCCGGGCCTGATGCAGCGCCTGGTGCGCGATGGGGTGGATGCGCCGATGGATGCGCGGTCGCGGGCCATCGTCGATGCCTCGGTGGCGCTGTCCACCACGCCGGCCTCCTGCACGGCCGACCATGTGGCCGCGCTGCGCGGGCATGGGCTTCAGGATGCCGAGATCCTCGACATCCTGGCCTCGGTCGCGATGTTCGCCTGGGCGAACCGGCTGATGCAGACACTGGGTGAACCGCGCCTGGCATAGGCGGGCCTTGGCCGCCATGCGCACGCATGTGCCGCCGGGGTGACGCTCAGGCTGGCAATCTCTCGCCAAGGATGGCCGCCCAATCCTCCTCGCCGGCGGCGAAGAAGGGGTATCGGGCCAGCACGTGCGGCCAGTGCAGGCCGACATCGGTGATCATCGTCTCCAACAGGGCCGGGCGCTGTCGAGCAGCCCAGCCTGGGGTCAGGAACTTGCAGCACAGCACGCGGCGGTACAGGGCCTGGTGGTCGTGTCTGACCGCGGCGATGCAGAACCGCGCGCCGAACCAGCTGGCCGCCTGGAAGCCGGCGCGCAACAGCAGATGGGGCAGGCCCGGATATTGTCGCGCGGCCTGCGGACATATGGCCAAGCCGGCGAGGTCGATGACCGGGCCCGGCTTGTCACGCAGCAGCTTGGACAAGCCCTCGGGGTTCAGCGCCCCGGTCGGCCCGAAGGCGGCCTCGTCCGGCGAAAGGGGATGGATGCGGATGGTGCCGGCCAGGCTGCTGCCGACATGAAGCATGACAATGCGCGCATGCGGCGCTTCATCATGCAGGTCGACGAACGCGCTCTCGACCAATTGGCGGGTGAAGTCGCTGCCGGTCCAGCTCATGCTGCGCAGGGCGCGCACAGCCGCAAGCTCATCCCGCGTCACAGCCAAGCGATAGCGGGCAGCCATCCGGGTTCGTTGCAGGGCGGCGAAGGCACTGCGCGGGCGGTTCTCCTCGGCCATCAAGCGCGTCCGCCCATGCGAGGGCGCACGACGCGCCGGGAAGCGCCGCCAATCAATGCCTTAGGCATTAAGTGCCGTTGATTATGATGGTTATGCTGGCCTGAATCATCATGGACCACGATTTTGTCTCGCTATCCCATTGAATAGACACCGCTGCGCCGAAGGCTCGCAAATCCGTGATACATGAACAAATTTTAAACTCAAGACGTACCGTTGTTCATTTTCGCTCAAAAATCTGGAAATCCGGACGCAGCAGCCAGGCCCCGGCAATCCCCGACCAGGGCGAGACTGCGGCTGCGGTGTCGGTCAGGCCGGGCTCGGGGCGGGTGACGAGGGCAGCGGGCCCGGTCAGGCCGGCGGCAATGCCATCCCGGCGGCGCGCGCTTCCGCGGCCCAGCCGGGGCCGACGCGCAAATAGTCGTCGGTCATCACAGGGACGAAGCGCGCGACCAGCACCTGCGCCATGATGGCGCGTGCGGCCGCGTCTTCGTGGAGCGCGAACAGCGTTTCGCGCAATGCCGCCACCATGCGAGCATCCGCGCCCGGGGCCGCGACCAGGAAGGGCACGGGCGCGGCATCAGTGGTTTCGAGAATGCGCAGGCCGCGCACCACATCCGGCGCATGGCGGCGCAGCAGATCATGCGCGAAGCTGTCCATCGGGCCGATATCGGCCAGCCCTTCGCGCACTGCGCGCGCGACGCCCATGGGCGTGACCAGCGGCCCCACGGCGGCCGTGAAGGGGAAGTGCCGCGCGTATCGCAGCAGGTGGTGGCGCGGCGCGTTGCAGCCGGAATGGCTGTGCTCGACCGTCCAGCCCATGCGGCCGGCGAAGGCGTCGGGCAGGATGCGATAGGGAGCATCCTCACGCACCACGAAATCGCTCATGTAGACTGGCCGGCCGCCATAGCGCGGGGGGGTGGGGACGGGCGCCGCCAAGGGAATGGGCCGCGGCTGCGCATGCATCGCCCAGGGCCAGCCACACATGAAGACGCAGCCCATGTCGGGCCGCGCCCACAACTGGTCGATCGGCGCGGGTGCTGAGTGGATGAAGGGCCGCAGCGCCACACCCGAGAGCGCGATGATGCGCGTGAAGAGGGCATGCCATGCCTCCCGCGCGGGCGGGGCGACGTCGTACATCCGCGAACAGGCAATGGGCTCCATGCCGACAAGCTTGCCACCAGGCGCGAAACCCTGCGAGCCTCGCTCTGTGGAAGACAGCGAACTGCCCCGCGCCAACGCATTGCGCCCGTCACCGGTCTGGTGGCGGCGCTGGGAATTGCCAACCTGGGGCGTGGCGGTGGCGATCTATGCCTGCTGGTTCGCGCTGGTCTGGTTCCATGCCTCGATCCCCTGGCCTTTGCTGATGCTGGCCGGCGGTTATGTGCTGGCCTGGCACTTCTCCCTGCAGCATGAGGCCATCCATGGCTGGCGCAGCATCCCGCGCTGGCTGCGCATGGCGGTCGTGTGGCCGCCGATCGGCGGCTGGTGGCCCTTCGAACTCTACAAGCGCAGCCACACGCGCCACCACCGCAACACCATGCTGACCTATCCCGGCGAGGACACGGAATCGCAGTACCACAAGCGCGAGGACTGGTCCGGGTATTCGCCGCTGTGGCGCGCCGTGCTGGTGGCCAACCAGACGCTGCTGGGGCGGTTGACGCTTGGCGTCTTCATCCGCCTGCGCAAGCTGGTGATCGTGGAATACGGCAAGCTCGCGCGGCGCGATTTTTCCGATGTGCCGGCTTGGTTTGGCTTCTTCGCGGGCCTGGCCGGGGTGCTGTGGTTTGTGAGCGCGGTCGCCGGCATGCCCATCTGGCAATACTACCTGTTCATGGTGCTGCCCGGCATTTCCGTAGGCCTGCTGCGCGCCTTCATCGAACACCGCTGGGGCGACACGCCCGGTGAACGCACGGCCAGCGTGGAATCAAACTGGGTCTTCGGGCTGCTGTTCCTGTGGAACAACCTGCACATCGTGCACCACCTCTATCCGCAGATGGCCTGGTTCGAGATCCCGGGCTTCTGGCGGCGCAACCGCGCAAGGCTGCTCGCGCACAACAATCATTTCGTGTTTCGCGGCTACGCGCAGATCGCGCGGCGCTGGCTGGTCCGTCCCGTCTTCATCCCCGCGCATCCCGCGCGGTAACCAAGGAAGCAAAGCGCATGCAACGACGTGCATTGATGACCGCCGCATTGGCCGCACCCCTGGTGGCCCAGGCCCAGACCACCTTCACCTTGCGCTGCCACAGCTTCTCCTCGCCCACCGCGCTGGACCACACGCTGCACCTGGACCGCTGGGCCGAACGCGTGGCGCAGCAATCGGGCAACCGCATCCGTGTCGAGATGTTCCCCGCGATGCAGCTGGGCGGCCAGCCGCGCGACCTTCCGCAGCAGCTGGAAGACGGCGTGGTGGACATGATCTGGACCGTGCCCGGCTTCACCCCTGGCCGCTTCATGGGCACCGAGGGGCTGGAACTGCCCTTCATGAACACCGGCACCAGCGCCACCATGTCGCAGGCGGCGTTCGAATATGTCTCGCGCAACCTGGCGGAGACGGAATATCGCGGCATCAAGATCATCTCGATCCACGCGACCGACCGCGCGTTGATCCATACCAGCCGACGCCCTGTGCGCACGCTGGAGGATTTCCGTGGCTTGCGCCTGCGCGTGGCCGGCCGCTTCATTGGTGAGGCGGTCACCGCGCTGGGCGCCACGCCGGTCGGCATCCCACTGGGCGGCGTCTACGAAGCCGCATCGCGCAACCAGGTTGATGGCTTCCTGATCAACTGGGCGATCACGCACCCGTTCCGGTTGTTCGAGGTGAGCAAGTACCACTCCGAACCGCCTGGCCGCGGGTTGTTCCAGGGCATGCTGCTGACGCTGATGAACCAGCGCAGCTACATGCGCCTGCCGCCCGATTTGCGTGCTGTGATCGACGCCAATTCCGGTGCCGCCCTGTCCCGCCAGCTGGGTGAGACCTGGGATACACAGACCCAGCAGGCGATCGACGCTGCGCGCGGCGCGGGCAATGAGATCATCGAAATCCCACCCGCCGAAGTGGCGCGCTGGCGCACCGCCATTGCCCCCGCCTACGACGCCTGGATGGCCGAGATGGGCCGCCGCAACCGCAATGGCCGCGAGCTGTTCGACCAGGTGCAGTCCATCACCGCCCGCTTTGGCCGCACCGCTTGAGCACGCCGGAATTCACCGAGGCCGGGGCGCTCAACGCACCGGCCACGAGCCCCTTTCCGCGCCTGCGGACGGCGCTGGAACACCTGGCCACGGGCGCCGCAATTTTCGCAGGCGCCTTGCTGCTGGTGGCGGTCGGCGTGACCACTGCATCGGTGCTGCAAGGCGCGCTGTTGAACCGCCCGATCCTGGGTGATTCCGAAATCGTGGAAATGGTGCTCGGCACCGCCGTCGCTTTGTGCCTGCCGCTGGCGGAAATGCGTGGCGCGCATGTGCTGGTGGACTTCTTCACGCAGAAGCTGCCCGCCCGCGGTATCGCCGGGCTGGATGCCTTCATGCGCGCTGTCTCGGCCGCCGTGGTGGCCGTGCTGGCCTGGCGTCTGGCCGTTGGCGGCTACAACCAATGGGACCGCGAGCGCGAGACCATGTTCCTCGAAATCCCTTTCTGGTGGGGCTATGCGGGGGCGGCGATCGGCATGGTGATCTGGATGCTCTGCGCCGCGTTTGTCGCGGCCGAAGCGGCGGTGAAGGCACGCCGATGAGCAATTTCGACATCGGCCTGCTGATGTTCGCAGGCGCCCTTGTGTTGATCGCGCTGCGCATGCCCGTGGGCATCGCGATGCTGTTCGTGGGCGGCGTCGGCTTCGCCGCGATCGGCGGCTGGGACCGGCTGTTCGCCACGCTGAACTCGCTGACCTTCAGCCGCTTTTCCTCCTACACGCTCTCGGTGATTCCGCTCTTCCTGCTGATGGGCGATTTCGCGACCAAGGGCGGCATGAACCGCGCGCTGTTCCGATGTGCGCGGGCCTGGATGGGGCATTTCCGCGGTGGCCTCGCGGTCGCGACCATTGGCGGCTGCGCGGCCTTCGGTGCCATCTGCGGATCATCGTTGGCCACCGCCGCCACCATGTCCCAGGTGGCGGGGCCGGAGATGCGCCGGCACGGCTATTCGCCGGCGCTCGCCACCGGCACGCTCGCCGCTGGCGGCACGCTCGGCATCCTGATCCCACCCAGCGTGATCCTGGTGATCTACGCGATCTACACCGAGATGAGCATCGGCACGCTGTTCATCGCCGCCGTGATTCCGGGCCTGATCGCGACCGCGGGCTATATGCTGGTGGTCAACATCTATGCGCGTCTGCACCCCGCCGCCGCGCCGCCCGCCGAACGCCAGGGCTGGTCCGAACGTCTGCGCGCCACCGGCGAGGTATGGCCCGTGGCACTCGTCTTCATCCTGGTCGTCACTGGCATCTATGGCGGGTGGTTCAGCGCGACCGAAGGCGCGGCGATTGGCGCTGCCGCCACCGGCCTGCTGGCCATCACGCTCGGCGGCATGCGTTGGCAGGGTTTGAAGGAAGCGCTGCTCTCCACCACCGTCACCACCGGTCTGATATTCGTGGTGCTGTTGGGCGCCGAATTGTTCAGTGCAGCGCTGGCGCTCTCGCGCCTGCCCGCGGAACTCTCGGCAATGGTGGTCGGCTGGGATGTGCCGCCCATCGTCATCCTGCTGGCGATTCTGCTGATCTATTTCATCCTGGGCTGCTTCATGGAGAGCCTGGCGATGGTGCTGCTGACGCTGCCCATTTTCATCCCCCTGATGCTCGGCCTCGACTTCGGGATGAACCGCGAACAGGTGCTGGTCTGGTTCGGCATCCTGGTTCTGATGAGCGTGGAGGTAGGGATGATCTCGCCGCCCTTTGGCCTCAACCTTTTCGTCATCAACGCGATGGCGAAGGATGTGCCGATGGGCGAGACCTATCGCGGCGTGCTGGGCTTCGTCGCCTCGGATTTCGTGCGGATCATCATTCTCGCACTGGTGCCCGCGATCAGCCTGTGGCTGCCCGACTTATGGTAGGCGCTTCGGTTCGCCAAGCGTCTGCATGAACCGGTTCGCCCAGGCGAACATCGCGACGGACGCCAGGATGTGGAGGATTGCCGCAACCCCCGTCCCGTGCCCGCGCAGCGCGTCAACATGCGCCGCCGTGCAGGACGCCGGCATCGTGGACAGCGCCACCGACGCGTCGACAATGGCGCGCAAGCGCGCATCCATCAGCGCGTCCACACCACCGCGCACCCACTGCTCGATCAGCACCGCATCGCTCTTCAACTGCTCGCGCGCCTGCTGAACGACAGAGCCGCCAGCCCACTGGCGTGGCATGGTGGCGTGCCCCATGCTGACAGCCGCTCATGTCCCGCGCCGTCCTGATCACCCGCCCCGAGCCGGGCCTGGCCGACACCGCCACTGCCATCACCGCCCTCGGCTGGCAGCCGGTGCCGGCGCCAGGCCTGGTGCTGCATGCGCGCCCCTTCCGCCCGGTCCGGGCACAGGCCGCGCTGTTGACCAGCCGTGCGGCCGCGCGCGCCCTGCCGCCGCTGCCCATGCCAGTCTTCGCCGTGGGCGAGGCCACCGCCAAGGAGACTCGCGCCCGCGGCCAGGGGCAAGTCATCGCCGCGGAAGGCGACGCAGCCGCACTCGCCGCGCTGGTGTGCGCCCGGCTCGACCCCACCGCGGGGCCGCTGGTGCTGGCCATCGGCCAGGGCTATGCGCAGGACCTTTCCGCTGCATTGCGGCAAAGCGGCTTTCGCGTGCTGCGGCGCGTGGTGTATGTGGCCCGGCCCGCCGCCTCCCTCCCGGAGGCCGCGCGGGATGCGCTCCTGGCCGGCACCATCGGCCAGGCGCTGTTCTTCTCGCCGCGCTCGGCGCAGGTGGCCATCGCGCTGCTGCGCCAGGCGGGGCTCGCGGCCAGGCTGCGCGGCATCCGCGCGCTGGCCATCTCCGCCCGGGTGGCCGAGGTGCTGGCCGCCCTCCCCTGGGGCAGCGTGGCCGTGGCCGCGCGCCCCGACCATGCCGCGATGATGCAATTGCTCGGAGCACCGCCATGCCCTTCGCCCCCCTGATCGCCGCCGCGGTCATCGTCGCGCTGCTGCCCTTCCTGTTCCTGGGCCGCGCGCCCGCGCCGGGCCCCGAAGCCCCGCGCGCCGCCGAGGCACCGCGCATGGCCGAGGCACCGCGCCCGATGGCTGTGGTGGCCGGGCTCGAGGGCCGGCTGAACACGCTGGCCACGCGGGTCGATGGCCAGGATGCCCGCATCGCCGAAGCCACGGCCGCGCTGCGCCAGGCCGTGGCGGAGGCCAATGCCGCCCTGCGCGAGGCCCAGGCCCAGGCACGCGCCGCCACCGAAGCCCAGGCCGCGCTGGCCACGCGGCTGGAATCGCGCATCGCCGAGGCAGCGCGCGCCGCGGCCGAAGCCAACCAGCGCATCGCCGCCACCGAAGCCCGCGCCGCGCGGCTGGCCGCCGTGGCCGCACTGCGTGACGCCTTGGACAATGGCGCGCCGCTCGGCGAATGGCTGCCGCGCCTGGCCTCCGTGCCGCCTGCCCTGGCCCGCTTCGCCACCACGGCCCCACCCACCGAGGCCGCGCTGCGCCAGGCCTTCGAGGACACGGCGCGCGCCGCCCGCGCCGGCGGCCGCAGCCTGTTCACCATACGACGTGGCGAGGAGGTGCTGGTGGGCGACGCGGCCGAGGCCGAGATCGAACGCGCCCGCCGCCTGCTGGCCGGCGGCGACGTGACCGGCGCCGTGCAGCACGCCACCCGCGTGCCGGGCATGGCACCCTGGGTGGAAGCCGCGCAGCCGCTGCTCGCCGCCCGCGCCGCACTGGCCGCGCTGGGGGGCGCGTGATGCGCGAATTGCTGCTGATCATCGCCGCCGCCGCGGCATTGCTGGCCGGCGTCGCCTGGGTGGCGGGGTTGGATGGTGACCTGGAATTGCGCTTCGGCGAATGGCTGATCGCGGCCCCGCTCGCGGTCGCCGCCGCCGCCGGAGCGTTGGCCTTCCTGCTGGGCCATGGCGCGCTGGCGGGGCTCGGCGCCTTCCTGCGGCGGGGCCAGCAGCGCGGCCTCTCGCTCAGCCTGAACCGCCGGGCGGAGGCCGACCGCGCCTTGACCGAGGCCATGGTGCAGATCGCCCTGGGCGCGCCGGATGCCGCGCGCGCGGCGGCTGATCGCGCGCGCGCGCTTTCCGGCAATCAGCCGGTGGCGCTGCTGGTCGCAGCCGCCGCCGAACGCATGGCCGGCCGCGAGGATGCCGCCGCCGCGCATTACCAGGCGCTGGCAGAACGGCCCGAGACGCGAATCCTGGGCCTGCGCGGCCTGCTGCGGCAGGCGGTCCAGCGCGGCGACCGCCAGACGGAATTGACGCTGGCCGCAGCGGCCGAGGCCGCACATCCGGGCGCCGCGATGCTCGCACGCGACGGCACCGCCCTGCCCGGCCCGGACCTGCAATCGGCACTCGCCATGACCGCGCCGGAAGCACCGCGTGCCGCGCGGCTGCTGGCCGAAGCCGCCGCCGAGCCTGACGAGGACAAGGCCGCACGGCTGGAACGCGAGGCCTTCGCCGCCGACCCCGCCTTCCCGCCCGCCGTCCTGGCCCATGCCACCCGCCTGCGGCATGCGGGCCACCAGGAGGCCGCGCGCGCCGTGCTGGAAGTGGGCTGGGCCGCCGCCCCGCACCCTGACCTCGCCCAGGCCTATCTGCTGCCGCACCATGAAGGCCCGGCCCGCGCCCAGGCCGCCGAAGCGCTGGCGCGGCACCACCCCCACCATCCGGAAGCGCGGCTGATGCTGGGGCGCGCACTGCTCGGCGCGGGGCATATGGCGCGGGCAAGGCCGCTGCTGGAGGGTCTGGCCGGCGACCGCCGCGCGCACCAGGCCCTGGCCGAACTGGCCCGCCGCCAGGGTGAAGCGGCCGAGGCCGCACGCCATCTGGACGCAGCCCTCGCCGCCCCCGCCCCGGAAGGCTGGCGCTGTGGCGCCTGCGGCACCCAGGCCGAGAACTGGGCGCCGGCCTGCCAATCCTGCGGTGCGCCGCTCGCCCTGGCCTGGGGTGCCGCGCCGCATGGCGGAGATTGACCGCGCCCATATGCGGGCGGCCTTGGCGGTGGCCGCGCGGGGCTTGGGCAATACCTGGCCCAACCCCGCCGTCGGCTGTGTGCTGGTCAAGGATGGCCGCGTCATCGCGCGCGGCTGGACCCAGCCCGGCGGCCGCCCGCATGCCGAGGTCGAGGCGCTGGCACGCGCCGGGGAGGCCGCGCGTGGCGCCACCGCCTATGTCACGCTCGAACCCTGTTCGCATGTCGGCCGCACGCCACCCTGCTGTGATGCGCTGATCCGCGCGGGTGTGACGCGCGTCGTCGCCGCCATGCGCGACCCGGACCGGCGGGTGGATGGCCGTGGCTTCGCCCGGCTTCGCGCGGCCGGCATCGTGGTGGAGGAAGCGGTGCTGGAGGAGGACGCCAGGCGCTTCCAGTTGGGCTTCATCCGCCGCGTCACACAGGGCCTGCCGATGGTCACGCTGAAGCTGGCCTCGACGCTGGATGGCCGCATCGCCACGGCATCCGGCGAAAGCCGCTGGATCACCGGCGAGGCCGCGCGGCGCGCCGTGCATGCCGCGCGCGCGGCGCATGATGTGGTGCTGGTGGGCAGCGGCACGGTGCTGGCCGATGACCCGACGCTGACCATTCGCGGCCTTGGCCTGCCGGCAATCCCGCGCGTGGTGTTCGATGCGCGGCTGCGCATGCCGCTGGATGCAGCACTGGTGCGCACGGCGCGCGAGACACCAACCTGGCTGGTCACGGCACCGGGTCACAAGCCGGCGGCTCTGGCCGCCTATATCGCGGCCGGGGTGGAGGTGATCACCGCCGCGCATGCCGCAACGGGCGGGCTTGATGCGCGCGCGGCGCTGCAGGCCCTGGCCCAGCGCGGCGTCACGCGCGTCTTCTGCGAGGGTGGTGCCGCGCTGGCCGCGGGGCTGCTGGGTGCGCGGCTGGTGCAGCGCATCCTGTGGTTTCACGCGCCGGGCGTGATCGGCGCGGATGGCATCGCGGCGATCGGCGCGCTGGGACTTGCGCGGCTGCCTGACATGCAGCGCTTCCGCCTGCTGGACAGCCGGCGCATCGGCCCCGATATGCTGAGCGAATACGAGGAGTGCGACTGAATGTTCACCGGAATTGTCACCGCACTCGGCACCGTGCGCGAGGTGCAGCCGATCGGCGCGGGGCATGATGCGCGCTTCGTGATCGGCGTGGCCCCCGCCTTCCTGGCCGAGCCGGAGACGGCGATCGGCGCCTCGATCTGCTGTTCGGGCGTGTGCCTGACGGTGGTGCGGCTGGGCGCCGATGAATTCGCCGTCGATGCCAGCGCCGAGACATTGGCGCGCAGCACCCTGCATGGCTGGCGCACGGGCTCACGCGTCAACCTGGAACGCAGCCTGCGCCTGGGCGATGAGCTGGGTGGGCATCTGGTCGCGGGGCATGTGGATGGCATGGCCGAGGTGCTGTCGGCCACGCCGGAAAACGCTTCCGTGCGCTGGCGCTTCCGCGCGCCGGCGGGCTTCGCGGCGCTGGTCGCACCCAAGGGCAGCGTGGCGCTGGATGGCGTGTCGCTGACGGTGAACGAGGTCGAGGGCGAGGTGTTCGGCGTGAACATCATCCCGCACACCACCGGCGTCACCAGCTTCGGCACGCTGCAACCGGGCGACCGGGTGAATTTCGAGGCCGATACCCTGGCACGCTACGTGGCACGGCAGTTGGCATTTCGCTGAACCGCGCCCATTTTGCGCTGATGGACAATCCGACCATCACCCGCTTCGCGGATTTCATCAGCCCCACCGAGGAGCTTCTCGCCGAGGCGCGCAGCGGCCGCATGTTCATCCTGGTCGATGACGAGGACCGGGAGAATGAGGGCGACCTGGTCATCCCCGCGCAATTCGCCACCGCGGATGCGGTGAACTTCATGGCAAGGTTCGCGCGCGGGCTGATCTGCCTGGCAATGGCGCGGCCGCGCGTGGAACAACTCGGCCTGCCGCTGATGAGCCGGCACAATGGCACGCGCCATTCCACCGCCTTCACCGTGTCCATCGAAGCCCGCGACGGCGTGACCACCGGCATCTCCGCGGCCGATCGCGCGCGCACCATCGCGGTGGCCATCAACCCCGAACTCGGGCGCGAGCATATCGTCACGCCCGGCCATGTCTTCCCGCTGGTGGCGCGCGACGGCGGCACATTGGTGCGCGCAGGCCATACCGAGGCCGCGGTGGATTTCGCGCGGCTCGCGGGGCTCAACCCCGCGGGCGTGATCTGCGAGATCATGAACGATGACGGCACCATGGCCCGCCTGCCGGATCTGGTGGCCTTCGCACAGCACCATAACCTCAAGCTCGGCACCATCGCGGACCTGATCGCGCATCGCAGGCGGACCGAGAAACTGGTCAACCGCGTCGAGGAAGGCGAAACCCTGCACGCCGTGGGCGGCGCCTGGAAGGTCATCGTCTATGCCACGGCGATGGAGCCAGGCGAGCATGTCGTGCTGATCAAGGGCGATATTTCACGCCCAGGCCCGGTGCTGACGCGGATGCATGCGGCATCGCTGCTGCATGACCTGGTGGGTGGTGCGGGCGCGCGCGAACTGCATGCCTCCATGCGTATGATCGAGGCCGAGGGACGCGGCGTTGTGGTGCTGCTGCGCGACTACCGAACGGATGCGATGAGCACCGAAATCCGGCGCGGGCGCGAACGCGCCGCCGCACCGGCGCTGCGCGACTATGGCATCGGCGCGCAGATCCTGGCGGATCTGGGGCTGACCGACATCATCCGGCTGTCGAACAATCCACGGCCGGTGGTGGGCCTGGAGGGATATGGGCTGCATGTGCTGGAGACGCGGCCGGTGGCGCCGGAGGGCGCGCCCTGAAGGGCATTGGGGTGCTAGGATTCGAACCTAGGAATGGCGGTACCAAAAACCGCTGCCTTACCGCTTGGCTACACCCCAATATGCGGGCGCCAATGCCATCACGCGGGCGGTTCGGCAAGGGGGCCTGCGGCGGACCACCATGACCGCGGCATGGCCTGCGCGCCGCGATGGGCGGCCGCACTGGCCTTGAAGATGCCGAAGCAGGTGGCGCCCGAACCGCTCATGCGGGCCAGCAGGCATTCGGGCTGCGCGGCGATCGCCGCCAGAACCTGCGCGACAGGCGGGCAAAGCCCGATGGCGGCGGCCTGCAGGTCATTGCCGCAGCGCGCCAGATCGGCCGCCATATGGGCTGCGTCATGCCACGCCTCGGGCAGTGCCGCGGGCGGCGAAAAGCCAGGCTGGCGGGCGCGGAACACCGCCGGCGTCGCCAATGGCAGCCGCGGATTGACCAGCAGCAGCGCAACATCGGGCGGCAGGCGCGGGGCGGGCAGCATCACCTCGCCCACACCCTGCATGCGCATGGGCCGCGATTCGACGCAGACAGGCACATCCGCACCCAGCGGCAGCGCCAATTCGCGCAATGCGGCGGCGGAAAGACCCAGCCCATGGAACCGGTTCAACAACCGCAGTGCCGCCGCCGCATCGGCCGAGCCGCCGCCGATTCCCGATGCCACGGGCAGGTTCTTCTCCAGCCGCAGCGCAGCGCCCTGCCCGCCCAGCGCCTGTGCGGCGCGCAGCACCAGATTATCGGGCTCCGCGCTCAGCCCCTCGGCGAAGGGGCCTTCAAGGGCCAAAGAGAGCCCGGGCCCAGGGTCGGCATAGAGCCGGTCCATGGCAGGACCGAAGACGGCCAGGCTATCCAGCAGATGATAGCCATCCGCCCGCCTGCCGGTCACGTGCAGGAACAGGTTGATCTTGGCCGGCGCGGCTTCGAGCATGCTCATGGCCGCAGCGAAGCCGGGAATTCCTCGGCCGGCAGGCCATGTTCCAGCTTGCGCTCCAGCCGCGGCTGTTCGCCGGCTTCAAGCTCCATGGACAGCGCGCGGCGCCACTGGAACTCGGCCTCCCATTGGCGGCCGGCGACCCAATAGGCATCGCCCAGATGGTGGTTGATGGTGCCGTTCACGGGTTCCAATTCCACCGCTTTTTCCAGCCACTGGATGGCGCCGGGAATATCGCCCAGGCGATAGAGAACCCAGCCCAGGCTGTCGGCGATATTGCCGTCCTGCGGGCGCAGGGCGACTGCGCGTTCCAGCATGGCGCGCGCCTGGGCCAGGTTCACGCCCTGGTCCGCCCAGGAATAGCCCAGGTAGTTCAGGACATAGGGCTGGTCAGGAGAAAGCTCCAAGGCGCGGCGGAAATCAGCCTCGGCGCCCGGCCAATTGCCGGAGCGCTCACGGGCGATGCCGCGTGCGTAGAAGAGCGGCCAATCGGTCTCGGCCGGATTGGCCACGCGCGCCAGCGCGCGTTCATAGGCCGCCGCCGCCGCGGGGAAGTCGCTGCGCCGGCGCATGATGTCGCCCAGGCGGGTCAGCGGCTGGGGGTGGCCCGGCAGCTGGGCGGCCAGTTCCTCCAGCAATGCGCGCGCCTCCTCCAGCCGATCCAGCCGATCAAGCAGCCCGGCGCGGCGCAGGGCGGCGACGGGCGCCAAGGGGTCATCTGGGCGCAACTGCGCCAGCAGGGACAGCGCCGGTTCGAGGTGCTCCTCCTCCTCCAGCGCATCGGCCAGCAGCAGCAGAGCAGGTCCGAAGCCCGGGCGGATGCGCAGCGCGAGGCGGGCCAGCACCATCGCCTGGTCGCCAACGCCCTGCCCGCTCAGCGCGCCGGCAAGCGCCACATAGGCCTCGGCAATTCCCTCGACATGGGAAGCCACGCCGCGGCCGGAGAGGATGGCGCGGCGCGGGCCTTCGGTGGCGGCCAGCGACACCTCGTCGCCATTGGCCGCGATGCGGTCCAGCAGCCGCGTCGCATCGGCGGTGCGGCCGGCGCGGGCCAGGATGGACGCCGCGAGCACCGCCAGGCGCAGGCTGGGTTCGGGCTGGTCGGCCAGGGCTATGCGCACCAGCCGCTCGGCCTCGCGCGGGCGGTTGGCGAGGTCGGCGATCAACGCGCCATGCAGCGCGTTCAGGGCGCGGAAACGGCCCTGGTCGATGAAGGGACGCAGCGTGGCCAGTGCCTGGTCATGCTGGCCGCGCCCGGCCTGGGCCCAGGCCAGCAGCACCGGCAGCAGCGGCGCGGAGGCACCGCCGCGCGGCAGGGCGCGCACGCGGCTCTCGGCGCGGTCCCAGCGGCCGGCCAGCGCCTCGCTGCCCATGATGAGCAGGGCGGCGACGCCATTATCGGGCAGGCGGCGGGCCAGCCGCAGCGCATCGGGCCGGCCATCCAGCACGGCGGCCATGAAGGCGCGGTTCAGCAATTCGGGATTGTCGGGATCACGCGCGAGGGCGGCCAGCATGCTGTCGGCGGCGATCGCGGTGTCCATCTGCTGGGCGGCGAAACGGCCGGCCAGAAAATGCCCGGCGATGCTGGTGTCACTCGCATTGGCACGCGGCGTGCGCGGTTGCAGATCGGTCGCGGGCAGGCTGCTCGCGGCGCAGCCGAGCAGGAGCGCGGAGGCCAAAAGCCCGAGACGCTTGTGTCGCAACCATAAGGACATGCTGCAACTATAGGCTGTTGTGGCCGCTGCGCCAGCATGTGTGGCGCGGCGGGCACAGCGTGCAGGCCGAGTGTTGCCCGCGCGCCATAGTCCGAGGCGTCAGGTCGCGCGGATCATGCCGGGCGGCCATAGCCGCGCAATTGCGCCGCGGCTTCCGCCAGTTCGGAGGGCGTCAGCGGCACGGGCGGCAGGCCCGCGCCGAGCAGCAGAAGGTATTGCCGAGCCAGGTTTTCGACCTCCCGCGCCAGGGTCTCGGCGCCGGCCAGTGTCGCGCCCAGCGCCAGCACGCCATGATTGGCGAGCAGGCAGGCACGGCCGGTACCAAGCGCCGCCAACGCGGCATCGGCCAATGCTGGCGTGCCGAAGGTCGCGTGCGCCGCACAAGGGATCTGATCGCTGCCGGCCAGGGTGATCATGTAGTGGATCGGCGGGATCGGCCGCCGCGCGCAGGACAGCGCCGTGGCGTGCGGGCTGTGGGTGTGGATGACGGCCTGCGTATCGGGGCGCGCAGCATAGACCGCCGCATGCAACCGCCATTCCGAAGATGGGCGGCCGCCGCCCAGAACAGCGCCATCGGGGGCACATTCGACCAGGTCCTCGGGCGCCAGCGCGGCATAGGCCAGCCCCGAGGGCGTGATGAGAAACCCGCGCGGCGTGCGCAGCGAAAGATTGCCGGATTTGCCGGGCATGAAGCCCGCCGCATCCAGCGCCTGGGCGGCTGCGAT
Source organism: Acetobacteraceae bacterium (assembly GCA_027483125.1). GTDB lineage: Bacteria > Pseudomonadota > Alphaproteobacteria > Acetobacterales > Acetobacteraceae > Rhodovarius. The sequence goes on from JAIXVH010000247.1 coordinate 49,594, forward strand.
CAGCGCGGCCGCGTTCATTCGCGCAAGGCGCGCGCCGCCTTGGCGGCGGGCCTGGTCAGGCAGCGGTCGAGCCAGGCCTTCACCCGCGGGGAGGCCGCGAAGTCGAAGCCGTTCAGCCAGGCGCCATAATAGACAGAAGCGAGATTCAGATCGGCGACCGAGAAGGCGCTGCCCACCAGCCAGTCGCGGCCGGCCAGATGGGCCTCGACGAAAGCCAACCGCGGCAGGGTCTCGGCCAGGCCGCGGGCGGCTTCGGCCGGGTTGCGCTGTTCGGGGGGGCGGACATAGGTGTTGTAGGCCCAAGCCATGATCTGCGGCTCGGCCTCGGTGCCGGCGAACATGGTCCATTGCAGCGTGCGGGAGAGGTCATCGCCCTGCGGCATCAGTGGCGCGCCGGCCTTCATCGCGATGTGCAGGTTGATGGCCAGGCTCTCCTGCAGGATCAGCGGGCCATCTTCCAGCGCGGGCACCTTGCCGGCGGGGTGGATGTGGGCGAGCGCGGGGTCCTTCGCCGCGTCGAAACCGGTGGGCACGACCTCATAGGCGAGGCCTGCTTCCTCCGCTGTCCAGATGTTGCGGAAGGCGCGGGAGCGGGGGATGCCATGGATACGCAGCATGGTTCAGTCCTTTTTCTTGGCGAGCGCCTGGGCATGGGCGAGCACGGCCTGTTGGAACAGGCGCAGAAGAGCAACCCAGATGATGATGGCGAGTGCCGCCCACAGAAAGCCGTGGTGCTGCCAGAGCAACGCGGCCAGCGCGAGCCAGCCGCATGAGAGCAGCACGCCGAAGCGGAGGATGCGGATGAGGGGCAATCACATCCCCCCGATGTAGTTCGGCCCCCCGCTCCCCTCCGGCGTGCACCAGTCAATGTTCTGGCCGGGGTCCTTGATGTCGCAGGTTTTGCAATGCACGCAGTTCTGCGCGTTGATGACCAGCTTGTGGGAGCCGTTCTCCTCCACCGCCTCATAGACGCCGGCGGGGCAGTAGCGGCTCTCTGGCGAGGCATATTTCTCCCAATTCTCGCCCAGCCAGTTCTCCGGCGCGCGCAGCTTCAGATGCGCGGGCTGGTCTTCCTCATGGTTGGTGTTGGACAGGAACACGGAGGACAGCCGGTCGAAGGTCAGCACGCCATCGGGCTTGGGGTATTCGATCTTCGGCGCGTCCGCGGCGCGCTTCAGCACCGCATGGTCCTCATGGTGCTTGAAGGTCCAGGGCGCCTTGCCGCGGAAGACATAGGTGTCCAACGCCGCGTTCACCATGCCGCCCCAGAAACCGAACTTCACGAAGCCCGGGCGGATGTTGCGCACGCCGTGCAGTTCTTCCCACAGCCAGGACTGCCGCAGCATTTCGGGGTAGCTTTCCAGCACGGCGGGCTGGTCGCGGCCGAGCGCCGCATCCACCGCCTCCGCCGCCACCATGCCCGACTTCATCGCCGTATGCGTGCCCTTGATCTTGGGCACGTTCAGGAAGCCCGCGCCATCGCCGATCAGCATGCCGCCGGGGAAGACCAGCTTCGGGATGGACTGGAACCCGCCCTCGTTCAGCGCCCGTGCCCCGTACGCGATGCGCTTGCCGCCTTCCAGCATGCCGCGCACCGCCGGGTGCGTCTTGAAACGCTGGAATTCGTCGAAGGGGGAGAGCCAGGGGTTCGGATAGTCCAGCCCCACCACGAAGCCCACGCTGACCAGGTCCTCGCCCAGCATGTACAGCCAGG
>JAIXVH010000029.1 GCA_027483125.1 Acetobacteraceae bacterium
AGTTCGGCCTCGTTCTCCGCCTGCTCGGCATGCAGGCCATCGATGCGCTTCTGGTGGTCGCCGCCGGTCGCGGTCTCACGCCCCAGCGCCTGCAATTCGGTGGCGATCAGCGCCAGGCGCCGCGTGCGATGCTCGATCGGCGCCGGGATCGCCGCCTGGCTCATCGACACGCGCGCACACGCCGTATCCAGCAGCGACACGCCCTTGTCCGGCAATTGCCGTGCGGGGATGTAGCGCGCCGAAAGCCGCACCGTTTCCGTCACCGCCTCGTCCAGGATACGCACCCCATGGTGCTTCTCCAGCGTGGCGACCAGGCCGCGCAGCATGGCATTGGCCAGCACCAGCGAAGGCTCCTCCACCTTCACCACCTGGAAGCGGCGGGTGAGTGCGGCGTCCTTCTCGAAATACTTCTTGTATTCGGCCCAGGTGGTGGCAGCCACGCAGCGCAATTCGCCGCGCGCGAGTGCCGGCTTCAGCAGGTTCGCGGCGTCATTCTGGCCGGCCGCACCGCCCGCGCCGATCAGCGTATGCGCCTCGTCGATGAACATGATCACCGGCTGGGGCGAGGATTTCGCCGCATCGATCACGCCCTTCAGCCGGTTCTCGAATTCGCCCTTCACGCCGGCGCCCGCCTGCAGCATGCCCAGGTCGAGCGCCATGAGCTTCACCTTGACGAGAGCTTCGGGAACATCGCCGGCCGCGATGCGCAGCGCGAGCCCCTCGACCACCGCGGTCTTGCCCACACCGGCCTCACCGGTGAGGATCGGGTTGTTCTGGCGGCGGCGCGTCAGGATGTCGATCATCTGCCGGATTTCGTCATCACGGCCGAGGATCGGGTCGATCTTGCCGGCGCGCGCCTGCGCGGTCAGGTCGGTGCAGAACTGCTCCAGCGGGCCGCCGCCACGCGGCGCGCCCTCTGCGCCCGGCGCGGCCGCGGCCGCGCCGCCAGGCGGGCCTGCAATCGCGGCCTGCGCGGCCTCCTCGCTGTCCTTGGTCAGCGCGTCCAGATTCTTGCGGATCGGGTCCACCGGCAGGTTCAGCAGGCTCGGCGCGCTGTCCTTGACGGTGCGCGACAACCCCTCATCGGCCAGCAGCGCCGCCAGCATATGGCCCGAACGGATGCGGCCCTGATTGCTCTCCAGGCTGGCCAGCAGCCAGGCCTCGCGCAGCCAGGCGATGATGTCCGGGGAGAGGCCGGGCGCGCGCGCATTGCCGGTGCGCATCTTGTCCAGCGAGCGCGTCAATTCGGTCAGCACGCGGCCAGCATCGATGCCGCCCTGGCGCAGAAGCACCGAGACATCGGAGGCCGGAGCCTCGATCAGCTTGGCCAGCACATGCTCGATCTCGACATTGTAGTGGCTGCGCGACACCGTCAGCCCGAGCGCTGCTTCGAACTGCTTGCGCGCAACCTCCGTCAGGCGGGAGACAAGCGACTTGAGATCGATGGCCACCATGAATTCCTGTCGCTCCCCGCGAAATTGAATGGACGGGGCAAGGCTAGTGTTCGGCATCACCTCATGTCCAGTGACCATGCCCGATCGCGGCGATAGTGACGCTCGATGATTATGGTGTAGCGTCCGCCGGCAGGATGGATCGACAGGCTGGGGACCGCCATGAGCACTGATGTGGATGTCGATGCGCTGATCGCGCCGCTGGAGACGGGCGATGGCGTGGGCGAGGATCTGCGCCAGGACTACTCGCCGACCTCCGTCTATCAGCGGCTGCGCGATGCGCGCGCCGATGCACGGGCCGAAGAACGCGCCCGCGACAGCGAGGAGGACCGCGAAGGCGGTGTCGCCGATGGCTGGCGCATCGTGCGGCGGCTCGCGACCGAGGCGCTGAGCGGCTCGACCAAGGATTTCGAAATCGCCGCATGGCTGACCGAGGCTCTGGCCCGCCAGGATGGTCTGGCCGGCCTGTCCGCCGGCGCGCGGGTGATGTCCGCGCTGCTGGCGAATTTCTGGGATGCAGGCTTCCCGCAGCCCGATGAGGACGGGTTGGAAACGCGCTCCTCACCGCTGGGCGGGCTCGCCGGTGGCGAGGCCGATGGCACGGTGATGCAGGCATTGCGCCGGACCACGCTGTACCGCCGGCCAAGCGGCGAAGTGGTCAGCCTGTATCGTTACGAGGCCGCGCTCGAAACCGCCGCGATCTCAGACGAGACACGGCGCGAGCAACGCTACGCCCAAGGCATCCTGCCGCTGGAGACTGTGGAAAACGAGGCGCGGTTCGATCGCCGCGGCCTGGCCGGCCTGATCGCGGACGCCACCGAGGCGCGCGCAGCCTGGCAGGAATTCCAGGATCAAATCGACGCGAGGTTCGGCTACGACGCACCGCCCACGCGGCGCGTCGCCGAGGTGCTGGACCGCCTGGTCGAGGTCGCGCGGCGGCTCGGCGGCGAGCCCGACGCACCAGCCATGGAGGGTGAAGCCGAGGCTGCGCCGGAGAGCGGCGATGCGCCGGTGGCGACGGGTGGCGGCGGCTTCGCGCTGCCCGCCGGCGGCCCGGCGGGGCGCGAGCAGGCCTTGAAAATGCTGGAGCAGATCGCCGCCTTTTTCCAACGCACCGAGCCCCACTCCTTCCTGGCCTATACGCTGAGCGATGCCGTGCGGCGCGGCCGGATGACGCTGCCCGAACTGCTCACCGAGGTGCTGGCCGATGATGGCGCGCGGACCGCGATGCTGACCGCGCTGGGCATTCGCCCGGGCAGCATGGATGAAAACGGGTGACAGTTCGGCAGCGTCGTTGACGCCATGAATTGCGCTGACTTACGCTGCCCGCGGGTCGGGGCCCCCGATACGCGGGCAGAGCAACACAGGCGCGGTCGCGCCAGGGAGATCGGATGTCGGATTCAGTCCATGCCAAGTTGAACCGCGTGCGCAAGCCGCGGGTGCACATCACCTATGATGTGGAGACGGAAGGGGCCGCGATCGAGCGCGAACTGCCCTTCATCGTGGGCGTGATGGGCGATTTCGCCGGCGACCCGACGGAGCCGCTGAAGCCGCTCGCCGAACGCAAGTTCATCCAGATCGACCGCGACAATTTCAACGATGTGATGGCCCGCATCGCGCCCGGCCTGAACATGAAGGTCAAGAACACGCTGGCCGGCGACGACAGCGAAATGGCCGTCAACATGAAGTTCCGCAGCATCGAGGATTTCGAGCCCGCGCGCGTGGCCGAACAGGTGCCGGCGCTGAAGGCGCTGATGGACACCCGCGCCAAGCTGCGCGACATGATGAGCAAGGTGGACAATTCCGAGAAGCTCGAATCCCTGCTCGATGAAGTGCTGCAGGATGAATCCAAGCTGAAGGCGCTCTCCGCGCAGCTCGGCCTCGACAAGCAGGAGGGCTGAGAACATGTCCGGCACAGAATCCCAGGCCGCAGGCGCGGCCGCCACCACCACCGAAGCCGATGCCTCCTCGCTGCTCGACCAGGTCATCGGCGCCACCCGCCAGACCGAACGCGACCGCGCGCAGGAACTGATCAAGGCGCTGACCGAGGAAGCGCTGAAGGGCACCGTCACCTACAGCCGCAACCTGACGCAGACCTTCAACCGCGCCATCGCCGAGATCGACCGCAAGCTGTCCGAACAGCTGAACGCGGTGATGCACCATGAGAAGTTCCTCAAGCTCGAGGGCTCCTGGCGCGGCATGCACCACCTGGTCATGAACAGCGAGACCGGGACCTCGATGAAGATCCGCCTGCTGCAGGCCAGCAAGCGCGACCTCAACCGCGACCTGACGCGCGCGGTGGAATTCGACCAGTCCGGCCTGTTCAAGAAGATCTACGAGAACGAGTTCGGCACCCCGGGCGGCGAGCCCTATGGCGCGCTGATCGGCGACTACGA
>JAIXVH010000438.1 GCA_027483125.1 Acetobacteraceae bacterium
GCCATGGCGCTGCTGGCCGAACGCATCGACGACCCGCCGAGCCTGGACATCCTGGCCGATGCGGCCGCCTTCTCGCCGTACCATTTTCATCGCGCCTACCGCATGCTGGCGGGCGAGACGCCTGCGGAAACGCTCGCGCGGCTGCGGCTGTCGCGCGCCGCCGCGGCGTTGCTCAAGACCGATGCGCCGATGGCGCAGGTGGCGCGCGGCGCGGGCTATGGCTCGGTCGCGGCATTCACGCGCGCCTTCCGCGACGCGCATGGCATTCCGCCCGGCGCATACCGCGCCCAAGGCGGCATTGGCACGGAGGACCACATGCACCAGATCCGCCACACAGAACTGCCTGCGATGACGCTGGCCGTGCTCGACCATCGTGGTTCCTATGACCATCTCGGCCCGGTTTATGACCGGCTGTCGGCCTGGGCCGCGGCGCGCGGCCTGATCGGTGAGGCCACGCGCTTCATCGCGCTGTACTGGGATGATCCGTCCAGCGTGCCGGATGCCGAATTGCGCTCAGCGGCCGGGCTGACGGTGCCGGCTGGCACGCCGGTCAGCGATGGCGTGCGGTTGATCGAAGTGCCCGCCATGCGCTGCGCCGCGCTGCGCTTCCAGGGCCCCTATGCCGAGCTGGAAGGCGCCTATGACTGGCTCTACGGCACCTGGCTGCCGGCCAGCGGCGAGGAACCGGCCGACCACCCGATGATGGAGGAATACCTCAACGACCCCCGCAGCCTGCCGCCCAGCGAATGGCTGACCGATGTGATGATGCCGCTGAAGGCGCGCGTGCCGGCATAGATGCCGAGCGGCTGATTCACGCAGCAGGCCGGATCAGCCTGCCGCGATCAGACGCTAACCCCGCGCGCCGAAGATCGCGCTGCCCACGCGCACATGGGTGGCACCCTCGGCGATCGCGGCTTCGAAATCGCCGGACATGCCCATGGACAGCACGCGCAACCCGTGACGCGCGGCGCATTCCGCAAGCCAGGCGAAATGCGGGCGCGGGTCGTCCTCGGCCGGTGGGATGCACATCAGGCCCTGCACATCCAGCCCGTGATCATCGCGCGCGGCGCGGATGAAGCTGTCGGCATCGGCGCGCGCGATGCCGGATTTCTGCGGCTCATCGCCGGTGTTCACCTGCACCAGGCAGGCGGGGTGGCGGTTCAGCTTCCGCATGGCGGCGGCCAGGGCCGAGGCCAGTTTTGGGCGGTCCAGCGTCTCGATCACATCGGCGATGGCGACCGCATCCTCGGCCTTGTTGGTCTGCAAGCCGCCAATGATGTGCAGGCGCATCGCCGGGTGCGCGGCGCGCAAGGCGGGGAACTTGCCGGCGGCTTCCTGCACGCGGTTTTCGCCGAACAGCAGCTGGCCCGCTGCCAAGGCTTCGACCACCGCATCGGCCGGGTTGGTCTTGGAGACGGCGACCAGTTGCACGCTGCCCGCGGGGCGGTTGGCGCGGGCGGTGGCTTCGGCGATCCTCTCGCGGATGCGGCGCAGGTTTTCAGCGATCATGGGCGGAAAGAATAAGCCAGGCGGCGTGCCGCGCCTATGGCTGTTGAGCGACCCTGTGCGCCTGCCCGATCCGCGCGCGGCCATGGCGCGGTTGCCGCGCGGTGCCGCGGTGGTGGCGCGTGGCGTGGCGCCGGATTTGCTGCCGGCGGTGGCGCGGCTGGCACGCGCGCGGGGGTTGCGCCTGTTGATCGGCGGCGATGCGCGTACGGCCTTGCGCTGGGGCGCGGGGCTGCACCTGCCCGAACGCGGTGCGCCCGGCCTGCTGGCGTTTCTGCGCGCGCGGCGGCCCGGCGCGCTGCTGAGCGCCGCATGCCATGGGCGGCGCGGCATCGCGCGTGGCCGCGCGTTCGGCGTGGATGCACTGCTGATCTCGCCGATCTTTCCCACGCGCAGCCACCCCGGCGCGCGGGGCTTGGGCGTGCATGCCTGGGCCTGGCTGGCGCGCTGCGCCGGGCGCCCGTCGGTGGCCTTGGGCGGCGTGGATCCGCGCAGCGCGCGGCGTGTGCCGCCACGCGCCGCGGGCCTGGCGGCTATAGGCTGGTGGGCCCCTTCCACCCATTCGCCTGCGCCACCGCCGCCGCCGTGACATTGACGATGCCGCGCGCCGTGACGCTCGGCACCAGCACCTCGATCGGCTTGTTCATGCCCAGCAGCAGCGGCCCCACCTGCAGGCCATCCGCCGCCGCCTTCAGCAGGTTGAAGGCGATGTTGGCGCTGTCCAGATTGGGCATCACCAGCAGGTTGGCAGGCCCGGTCAGCGTGGAATCCGGCACGGCGCGGCCCAGGATGGCTGGCACCAGCGCTGCGTCCGCGTGCATTTCGCCATCCACTTCCAGCCCCGGTTCGGCGGCGCGGATCAGCTTCAGCGCCGCGCGCATGCGGCGGGCGCTTTCCGCCTGCGAGCCGCCGAAGCTGGAATGCGACAGCAGCGCCGCGCGCGGCACGATGCCGAATTCGCGGATCTGCGCGGCGGCCAGATGCGTCATCTCCGCGATCTGCTCGGCCGTCGGTTCCAGGATCAGATGCGTGTCCACGAAGAAGATCGCGCCATTGGGCACGATCACCGCCGTCAGCGCATAGACGCGCGAGACATCGGGCGACTTGCCGATCACATCCAGCGTGTGGTGCCAGTGGCGCATCCAGTCGCCGGAACCGCCCACCAGCGCGGCATCCGCCTGGCCCGATTCCAGCAGCAGAGATGCCGCCACCGTGGGCCGCGTGCGCACGCGGCGGCCGGCGCTGTCGGGCGGAATGCCACGGCGGCCGACCTTGCGGATGTAGAGTTCCTCCAGCGGCGCGAAGACCGCGTCATCCGTCATCGGGTCCAGCACGCGTACCGTCTCGTCCAGCTGCATGCGCAGGCCCATCGCCTTCACGCGCGCGGCGATCACATCCCGCCTGCCGATCAGGATGGGTTCGGCGATGCCGTCATCCAGCACGGTCTGCACGGCGCGCAGCGTGCGCTCATCCTCGCCTTCGCCATAGACCACGCGGCGCGCCGTGCTGCGCGCGGCTTCGAACATCGGGCGCATCAGGTTGCCGGAGCGGAAGACGAAGCGCTCCAGTTCCGCGCGATACGCGGCCCAATCGGTGATGGGGCGTTTCGCGACGCCGCTGTCCATGGCGGCGCGCGCGACCGCGGGCGCGATCTCCAGGATCAGGCGCGGATCGAAGGGCTTGGGGATGATGTAGCCCGGCCCGAAGACCGGCGCCTGGCCGCCATAGGCGGCGGCGACCACTTCGGAGGCTTCCATGCGCGCCAGTGCCGCGATGGCCTCAACGGCGGCGACCTTCATCGCCTCATTGATGGTGGTCGCCCCCGCATCCAGCGCGCCGCGGAAGATGAAGGGGAAGCACAGGACGTTATTGACCTGGTTCGGGTAGTCGGTGCGGCCGGTGGCGACGATCGCATCGGGCCGCGCGGCCCGCACCGCTTCGGGCAGGATTTCCGGCTCGGGGTTGGCGAGTGCCAGCACCAGCGGCTTGGGTGCCAGCTTGCCCAGCCATTCCGGCTTCAGCACGCGCGGCGCCGAAAGGCCCAGGAAGACATCGGCGCCGTCCAGCACCTCGGCCAGTGTGCGCGCCGGCGTGTCCTGCGCGTAAGCCGCCTTGTAGGGGTCGGTGTTCGGCCGGCCCTTCCACACCACGCCGTCGATATCGCAGACGGTGATGTTCTCGCGCGGCAGCCCCATCGCGACGAGCAGGTCCAGGCAGGCCAGCGCCGCCGCACCGCCGCCGGAATTCACCAGCTTGACCGTGGCGATGTCCTTGCCCTGCAACAGCAGCCCGTTGCGCACCGCGGCCGCGACGATGATGGCCGTGCCGTGCTGGTCATCATGGAAGACCGGGATATTCATCCGCGCGCGCAATTCGCGCTCGATCTCGAAGCACTCGGGGGCCTTGATGTCTTCCAGGTTGATGGCGCCGAAGCTGGGTTCCAGCACGCGCACGGCTTCGATGAACTTCGCCGGGTCACGCTCATCGACACAGATGTCGATGCTGTCGATCCCGGCGAATTTCTTGAAGAGCACCGCCTTGCCCTCCATCACCGGCTTGGCGGCCAGCGCGCCGATGGCGCCCAGGCCCAGCACGGCGGTGCCATTGGTGATGACGGCGACCATGTTGCCGCGCGTGGTGTATTCCCAGGCGGTCTCGGGGTCGCGGGCGATTTCCTCACAGGCGGCGGCCACACCGGGCGAATAGGCGAGCCCCAGATCGCGCTGGGTGGCCATGCGCTTGGTGGGCTCGATCGCCAGTTTCCCGGGTCGTGGCAGGCGGTGGTAGTCCAGCGCCGCGCGGCGGAAATCCTCGTCCATCAGAGGCTCTTATGCGTGCCGTCGCACAGCGCCCCGCGCTTGCTGTTCTTGCAGGCGCAGAACCACACCTGGCCGGTCTTGTCGGCGGTGTATGGCGTGGGCGAAAACTCGCTGCCCTTGTGGCTGCCGTCGCAGAAGGGCTGCTTCTTCGACAGGCCGCAGGAGCACCACCAGTAGTTCTTGCCCTCCTCCACCTCGACGGCGACGGGTGCCTTGGCGGCGATATGCGGTGTGCTCATGGGGTGCTCCTTTCCAGTGCCGGCTCCGCCGGGGTCAGGTTCCGGCTGCGCGCAGGCGCGTTGAATACAATTCCGCGACGGTTTCGCCCAGCGAGCGGCCGAGCGCCTCCATCCGCGCCAGCAGCGCCAGGCGCTCCTGATGCGCGGCCAGCTCATCCGCGCTGAAGATCAGCGGCAGCAGGCCGGTGGCGCGCGCCAGCGACAGCAGCAGCGCGTCGCGCGGTTCGGGGAGGTCGCTGCCCATCACCAGGGCGCGCAGGCGCGTGCGCACCTCGGCCACCGCGACGCCTGAATCATTGGCCGGGTAGCGCCTGGAAAACAGGCGCAGGATGCTGCCGCGGTCGCGCCGCAGAAAGCCGCGCGCGACCAGGCCGTCCAGCACCATCGCGCGGCGCGTTTCGTCATCGCGCGCCAGCAGCAGAAGCGCCGCGCGGCTGTCGCGCGGCGGGTCCAGGGACAGCGCCAGCAGCGCGTCATCCAGCACCGCCTCGCCGGTCGGCGCGCCGGAGGGCAGCAGCAGCGTGTCGCGGTCGGTATCGATGCGGCCATGCAGCGACAGGTCCATCATCACCGCACCCGCCAGCGCCAGGGATGCCGCCAGGCCTTGCCGCCCGCGCGTGGTGCCGCTGGCCTCATCCAGCGTCAGCAGCACGATCTCCTCGGCCAGTGTCATGCGTGGATGGCTGCCGACCAGGGCGACATCACATCGGTGATGCCCACGCGGCCCGAAGGCCCCTGCTGGATCAGGTTGGGGCAGGCGAAATTCACCGGCAGCACCGCGTGTTCCACATCGGTCACGGTGGCATCGGCGCCGAGTGCCGTCAGCACCGCGTCGCCCAGGCGGCGATCGGCGGTGACGCCATCCGGCCCGCTCACATCCAGGCGCGGATGGTGCGCGGCATCTTCGGGGTCCATGCCGAAATCCGCGACATAGGAGAGCAGCTGGAACACGCTGGCCATGATGCGCCGGCCGCCGGATGCGCCCACCGCAATCTCGGGCGCGCCATCCTTCACGGCGATGATCGGGCACATGTTGCACAGCGGGCGCTTGTTGGGCGCGATGGCGTTGCGCGCCTCGGGGCGCGGGTCGAACCACATGATGCCGTTGTTCATCAGCACGCCGGTTTCCGGCAGCAC
>JAIXVH010000170.1 GCA_027483125.1 Acetobacteraceae bacterium
AACAGGTCGGTCGCGAGGCCCACGGTGCGGTAGCGCAGGCCGCGGATCTGCTCGGCGCGCTCGATCGGGTTGCGGAACCAGCCGAGCGGCTGGGTCGGCATCGGGCCGGTCTGGAAGCCGACGGCGTTCATGCGCAGCACGTCGTGCATCAGCTTGCGGTACAGCGCCTCGCCGCCGCCGTAGTAGAACCAGCCGAGGAAGTGGTTCGCCTCGTTGAACCAGGGCGGCGTCGTGCCGAACAGGCTGAAGGCGCGGTTGCGGCCGAACCAATAGGCGGACACGCCATGGCCACCATCCAAGGTGCCGCTGTGCACGGCGTCGAGCAGCTGGAAGGCGCCGACCACGGCGCCGGCGGCCAGCAGCTCCAGGCGCAGGCGCCCGCCTGCCATGGCGTTGACGCGGTTCACATAGTCCTGCGCGAATTCATGGAAAATGTCGCGCTGCGGCCAGGTGGACTGGAAGCGCATGGTGACGGTCTGCGCGCGGCTGACCTGCGGCGTGGCCAGGATGGCGGTTGCGGTCGCGGCGGCAGCGCCAGCCTTCAGGAAGCCGCGCCGAGCGGCGGTATTGTCGGTCATTGATTCCTCCCATGGCGGCATTAACGCGGCCGTGTGCGCGGCTAAATAGCATGGGCGAGCCATCACGCAATGCTATTGTCACGCTTGACTGCGCAACAATGTCGGTCTTTCTATGGCCGTAATGTCCGCCCCCCCCGAGGCACCGCTGGCTCTCGACGAAGCACTCGCCCGGTTGCCGCCGGGGCTGGTGCCGGGCCGCTATCCGTTGGAATCCTCGGCCGGGCACTTGCTGCGGCGCGCGGTGCAGCGCCACCAGGCCCTGTTCCAGGACCACGCGACGGGGCTCGGGCTCACGGCACCGCAATTCGCCGCATTGACCCGCCTGGCGGAACTGCGCCGCGCCACGCAGAACCGGCTGGGGCGTTCGGTCGCCATGGACCCCGCGACCATCCAGGGCGTCATGAAGCGGCTGGTGCTGCGCGGCCTGGTGCGCACGGAAAAGGACCCGCTGGACCGCCGCACGCTGGTGCTGGTGATCACGCCCGAGGGCGATGAGGCCGTCCGGACCGCGCGCGCCGCCGGCATCGCCGCCAACGGCGCCCTGATGAGTGACCTCAATGAAGCCGAACGGGCGCAGCTGCTCGCGCTGCTGCGCCGCCTGAGCTTGAAGCCCTAGCAGACTGTTGAACAACTGGAAGGGTCGGTCTGGGCCGCCAGTTGTTCAGCAGCCTCAGCCATTCATCTTCGCTGCCAGCTCCGGCAGGCCGGCCACTGACAGCAAATGCGCGTAGATCACTTCCAGCACGCCATTATTGCGCAGCTCGGCCAGCTTTTCGGCCGGCAGCGCCTGGAAGGCCTCGCGCTGGATGGCATGGAAGCCGTCGATCTTGATCGGCTTGCCGGCCTGTTCGAACTGCACCGCGGCCGGGTGCAGCAGCTTCAATTCGGCCAGCACATCGCACATCACCTTGGTCTTCTGCATGGCCACTTCCATGTTCTTGCAGAAGTCAAAGGCGCGATCGAGCTGCGGCGTGGGCTTGGCATCGGTGCCGAACAGGCCCTCGCCCTCGGTCTGGCTGAACTGCGGGGCATTGGGGTCGATGCACAGCGCCATTTCATCGGCACCCTCGCGCACGCGGACCAGCAGGAAGGGGTAGCGGCGCAGATAGGCCGGCACATAGCGGCCATCGGCCCATGTGCCGTCTTCGGACACATGCATGTTGTGTTCGGGCTTCAGGCCCATGATCGCCACAGGCATATGCGGCTCCTGCGCCGCGAAGACGACCGGGTAGAAGCGCGAGGCAATGGCGATCTCCTCGGCGGCCACCGGCACGGCGGACATCCGGGCCGCGAAGCCAAAGCCGGCATCGCGCACGCGCAGGGCCGCGTGGCGTTCGGCGGTCAGGGGTTCGATGGCCGAATAGAGCGGCGGCAGGACGGGAGCGGCGGACATGGTGGATTCCTCACACGGTGTTCATCTCCTTTTGCCGAAGCTGGGGCCCCCCGGCAACCCGATGCACCACATGAATGTATCATGACGAAACTATAATGGCATGACCGCTTTCACCGCGGCGCTTCGCCTTGCCGGCCATTCACGCATCGGTGAGGATCGCGCAGCAGGGTCGCATCCCGCCCCCTGCCAGGTCAGGCAAAGTCAAAAACAAGGAATTTCCCATGTCCAACGACACTTCCGACAAGCCGGCGGGCATGCGCCGGCGTCTGCTGGTCGTGCGGGGCGCTGCGGCGCTGGGCGCCATCGCGGCGACGGCCGGCACGGCGCAGGCCCAACGCACCACCGGTATCACCGACAGCGACCCCTCTGACGGCCCCGGCCGCGGCCGTGGGTCGGGCGGCTACCGCACCGGCCGCACCGACAGCGACCCGCGTGACGGCGCCGGCGCCGGCCGTGGCGCTGGCGGCGGCGGCCGCACCGGCCTGACCGACAGCGACCCGCGTGACGGCGCTGGCGGCGGCCGTGGTTCGGGTGGCGGCCGCACCGGCATCACGGATTCCGACCCGTCTGACGGTCCGGGCCGCGGCCGCGGCCGCTGAACCTGGGCCCAGCCTGATCCGGCGCGGCCTGCCCGCGCCGGATTTCGTTCTCCCACGAAAGGATCATGCAGTTGAGCCAAGACAACGAGCAGCAGCCCACCGGACGCCGGCGCCTTGTGCTGCGGCTATCGGCCCTGGGTCTTGCCGGCATGGGCGCTGCCGCCTGCGTGCCCGATCCCAACTACCGCCCCGTGGCCCGCGCCAGCGGCATCACCGATGCCGACCCTTCGGATGGTCCTGGCCGTGGCCGTGGGACGCAGCGCGCCAGTGGCATCACTGATCGCGACCCCTCGGATGGTCCTGGCCGCGGCCGTGGAACGCAGCGCGCCAGTGGCATTACTGATCGCGACCCCTCGGATGGTCCCGGCCGTGGCCGTGGCGTGCAGCGTGCCAGCGGCATCACCGATGCCGATCCCTCGGATGGCGCCGGCCGTGGCCGCGGCCGTTCGCGCTGATTGAGGTCTGACCGCCGCGCAATTCGCCATCGAGGCGCCGGAATCGCGCGGTAAGTGATTGGCAGGCGGCGCCCCGCCCGGCATGCTCACCGCAGCCGGGCGCATCGGCGCCCCGCGAGCGGAGCAAACGCATGAGCAACAACGACAAACCCGACGCGCAACCCGCGCCCGAGGCCGCCAATGCCGGCCGCCGGCGCCTCGTGCTGCGCTTTTCCGCCCTGGGCCTGACGGCTCTGGGTGGCGCGGCCTGCGTGCCGGTGCAGCCGGTCTATACCGGCCCGGTGCGCACCGGCATCACCGATGCCGACCCCTCGGACGGCCCCGGCCAGGGGCGCGGCGGTTTGCGCGCTGGCGGCTTCCGCACCGGGATCACCGATGCCGACCCGCCCGACGGCCCCGGCCAAGGCCGTGGCGGCGTGCGCGCCGGCGGCTTCCGTACCGGCATCACCGATGCCGACCCGACCGATGGTCCCGGTCAGGGCCGCGGCGGCGTGCGCGCCGGCGGCTTCCGCACCGGCGTCACCGATGCCGACCCGACCGATGGTCCTGGCCAGGGGCGGGGCGGCGTGCGCGCCAGCGGCTTCCGCACCGGCATCACCGATGCCGACCCGACCGATGGCCCCGGTCGGGGCCGTGGCGGCTTCCGCGGCGGCGGCTATCGCACCGGCCTGACCGACAGCGATCCGCGTGACGGCGCGGGCCGCGGGCGCCGCGGCTTCTGATATCGCTTCGCCGGCGCTGCCCGCCAGGCAGCGCCGGCCCATCACCAACAACGGGCCGGGAAACCCCAATGCTGGACAGCACCACCAACGGCAACGCCTCCCCCATGGAGGAAGCCTATCAGCTCGTCTTCGGCGACATGCCGATGAGCGAACTCTTCGCCATGCGCGAAAACCCGGCCTGGCGCCTGCTGCGCGGCACGCCCCGCCGCTTCGAGGGGCTGCTGTCCATCGCCGACCTCGACGCCTATCTGCGCACCGATGGCGCGCGCACCCCGCGCGTCGGCATGGCCGATGACAGCCGCCAGGGCAGCGCCGCCGTGCCCGAGGGCGAATACGCCCTGCCCGATGGCCGCGTGGACCTGCCCCGCCTGCTCGCGCGTTTCGACAAGGGCGCCTCGCTCGTCTGCTCGCAGTTCCAGGACACGCACCCGCCGCTGGCGCGGTTCTGCCGCGGGATGGAGAAGCTGTTCCTGCATGGCGTGCAGTCCAACATCTACCTGACGCCGCCGGCAGCGCAGGGCTTCCGCACCCATTTCGACGCGCATGATGTGCTGGTGCTGCAGGTCTCCGGCCGCAAGCGCTGGCGCGTCTGGGACGGCCAGCCGGTGCCGCACCCCACCCGCAACACCCCCTGGGACGGCCAGACCCAGGCCCAGGGCGAGCCGCATGTCATCGTGCTGGAACCGGGCGATGCGCTTTATGTGCCGCGCGGTGTCATGCATGACGCCGCGACCGAACCCGGCGAGCCTTCGCTGCACATCACCCTGGGCCTGCTGGAAAGCTCCTGGGCCGACGCCCTGCGCAAATTGCTGGACGCCGAGGAGCAGCAGAATGTCGCGCTGCGCGAGGCCGTGCCCACCTGGCGCCTGACCGAGCCCGACGCCATGCAAGGCCTGCTCGATGGGCTGCGTGACCGGCTGAACAGCATCGCAGGCCAGGCCCAGGCGGAACGGCTTTCGGTGATGCTGCTGGACCTGCTGGCGCATGACCGCCAGCCGCTGCCCGCGCGCGGGCTGTTCCTGGCGCCGCTGGCCGCGGGCGCGGTGATGCGCCTGGCCGATGGCATGCACCACCATGTGGCGGTGGGCGCCGATGGCGGCGCCGTGCTGCGCTGGACCAGCGGCGAAATCCCGCTGGGCGAGGCCGAGCAGGCCTGGCTGGATACGCTGACCGACGGCGCCTCGGCCGAAGGCCTGGGTGAGGGCGCGTTGGAATTCATGCAGCGCCTGCATCGCAACGGCTTGCTGGAGGCGGTGTAGCCGCATCAGACAGCAGCACCGCCCGCGTGGCGGTGCTGCCTTGTCGAGATCGGCCGCGGCCTACTCGGCTGCCCGCTCCTGCTGCACCGAGGCGGGCGGTTCATAGGCCGCGATGCGCGCTTCCATGGCCGCGGTCTCGCTATTGTCGCCGCGCATGCCTTCCAGCATGCGGCGCGCCAGGCCCTCCACCGTCAAATCCTCGGTCACGGCGGAAAGCGCCACGGCCGCGCCCATGCGGCGTTCCAGCGCGGTGCGCAGTTCCATGCCGCCCAGGCTGTCCAGGCCCAGGCCGGGCAGCGGTGCATCCACGGCAATGGCGGCCGGCGGCAGGCGCAGGATGCGGCCCAATTCACCGCGCACCGCCTCACGGATCAGGCCCAGCGCGTCGTCATCGCTCAGGCCCTCGCAGCGGGCGCGCAGGTCGCCGCCCTCGCCCTCGGAGCCGGCTTCCACGCCGGCACGGACGGCCGCGAAAATCGGTTCCTTCAGCACCGCCAGCGCGCCGGAGCTCTGCTGCCACAGGATGCGCGCCACACCCGCGACCGGCACGCCGGAGACCAGGATGGCCGGCAGCCGGTCCAGGCATTCCGCGGCCGGCAGGGCCACGGCACCCAGGCGGCGCGACAGGCCGGCGGCGGCGTTTTCGTCCTTGGCCAGCACGCCCACATCCAGGATCGGGCCCCAGGCCACGGCGCAGCCGGGACGGCCGGCGGCGGCGCGGCGGCGCGCGATCGCCTCCAGCGCCGCATTGGCCGCGACATAGGCGGCCTGGCCCGGGCTGCCCACCGGCACGGTGGCGCTACTGAACAGCAGGAACATCCGCAGCGGATCGCGCGCGGTCAGGCGGTCCAGGTGCTCGGCCACGGTCAGCTTGGCGGCCAGGACGCGGGCGGTGCGCTTGGCGTCCAGGCCGGCGGCTGTGCCGTCGTCAAACACGGCGGCGGCGTGCACCACGCCGGTGATCGGGCCAAGCTGCGCGCGCACGCGTTCCAGGGTCGCGGCCAGGGCCACGCCATCGGTCGCGTCCACGGCGAAGGCGGCGCCGCCCAGTTCGGCCACGACCTCAGCTGCACCCGGCGTCTCGCCGCCACGGCGCGAGAGCAGGGCGAAGCTCTCCACCCCTTGCGTCTTGAGCCAGCGCGCAGCGGCCAGGCCGAAGCCCTGCACGCCACCCACCACGACGACGGTGCCGCCGGCCGGGTTCCATTCCCGCGCGGCCACGGCAACCGCCGGTTCGGGCGGCGTGATCACCAGCTTGCCGATATGGCTGCTCGCTTGCAGCGTGCGGAAGGCGGCCTCGGCTTCCTCGGCGCTGCGCAGGGCGAAGGGCAGGGCACGGAAGGCGCCGCTGTCCAGGCGTTCGGCGATGCTGGCCAGCAGGCGCGAGGCGACGGCCGGGCGCGCGCGCGGCAATTCGTCCACATCGACGGCGAAATAGGTCACGTTGCGGCGCATCGGGCGCAGCGCGACGCGACGGTTTTCCGCGTAGTCGCGCTTGCCCAGTTCGATGAAGCGGCCGAAGGGGCGCATCAGCCCCAGCGTGCGTTCCATCGCATCGCCAGCCAGCGAGTTCACCGCCACATCCACGCCCGGGATGCCCGCCGCGCGCAGCGCATCGGCGAAGGCGGCGTCACGGCTGTCCAGCACCAGTTCGGCGCCGGCCTCGCGCAGGAAGGCGCGCTTGGCGGCGGATCCGGCGGTGGCCACCACGCGCGCACCGGCATTCAGCGCCACCTGCAAGGCGGCCAGACCCACCGCGCCGGCGCCGCCATGGATCAGCACCACCTCGCCGGGTTCGATCCGCGCCATTTCCTCGAGCGCATAGACCGCCGTCATGAAGGCCACCGGCACGGTGGCGGCGGCGGCGGGCGAGAGGCTTTCAGGGCGGCGCGCCAGCGCATCGGCGCGCGTCAGCACCTGGCCGGCGATCGCCTTGGGCGCGAAGCCGAACACCTGATCACCCACGCGCCAACGCGAACCCGGACCTACCGCTTCCACAACGCCCGCGCATTCGATGCCAAGGCCGGGCCCGGCGAAACCAGGCAGCAGCGTTTCCTCAGGCAGCAGGCCCTGCGCCCACATCAGGTCGCGGAAATTCAGGCCGGCGGCTTGCACGCGCAGCAGCACTTCCTCCGGCCCGGGGGCCGCGCTTTCCATCGCCACCCATTGCAGCGAACCGAGCGAGCCGGGCTGCGTGATCGCCAGGCGGCGCGGCCCGGGCGCGGTGGCCAGGGCCGGCAGGCCGGGCATCAGGCGCGGCACCAGCCGCGCATCGGGGGTCAGCGTGACCTCGGCCTCGGGCTCCGCTTCCTGCACCAGTTCGGCCAGCAAACGCCGCGCCGCATCGGGCGCGGCCAGGCCCGGATCAATGTCATAGCGCTTGAGCTTCAGCGCCGGCATTTCATTGGCCACCACGCGCGCCATCGCCTGTGCCGCGGCCGCCGCCGGGCCATGCGCGGCACCCGCGGTCACGATGCGCAGCCCTGCCACAGCACCTTGCGCCGCCGCCGCCAGATGCGCGAATTGCGCCAGAGTGCCGCCCAGTGCCGAGGCCTCATCGGCCGGCGCTGTGATCACCACCAGCAGCGTGTTCTGCAATGCGCGTGTGGAGAGCTTGCCGGCATCGGCGAGCGTGCTGGTCTGCACCTCCGCCCCGCGCGACTGCGCCAGTTGCGCCAGCGCGCCCCGCAACGCGGCCCCGCCGGCATCGGCCACCAGCACCAGCTTGCGCGAGAACGGGGCGGGCAGCACGGCGGCGCCCTGCGGCGCGCGCGCCATCAGCACGGCGGCCGGCAGCGCCGAACCCGCCAGTTTGCGCGCCGAGACATCCTGCCATCCGGCTTCGGACAGCGCCTCGGTCCAGGCGGTTTCGTCGGGCAGGTCGTTCGCGTCCCACCAGACCGGGTCCTGGCCGAGCGTGAAGTCCCACAGCGCGCCGGGCATGGCCTCGGCCAGCAGCAGCGCGCCGCCGGCCGCGGTCGCGTGGCGCAGCGCCACGGCCAGGGGCGAATCGCCGGCATGGCTGCCGCCGCGCAGCTTCAGTTCCGAAAGCTGGCCCACCACGATATCGGCCACCATGGGCGGCTTTTCGCTGCCCAGCGGGTCCCAGGCGGAGGTATCGAATTCGACGCCCGCACCGGGCGTCTGCGGCGGCTTGCCCTCGGGCAGGGAGGCCGCATGCAGGATGACCCGCCGGCCGGAGGCCGCGAGCCGTGCGGCCAGCAGCCGCGTCAGCGGGCCAGGGCCGGCGGCGATTTCCAGCACGCGCAGCGGCCGGCCCATCGGCCAGGTGGCGGCCAGCGCACCGGCGGCGTCCGCCAGGGCATGGGCAATCGCCTCGAAGCTCGCGGCATCGGCGCTGGGCATCGGTGCCGGCAGGCGCGGGGCTGCGATCGGCGCCTGTTCGGCGGCCTCCGCCAGCCAGGCCAGTTCATGGGCCAAGGCGGGCTGTTCGATCAGCACCTGGCGCCAGATATCGGCACGCGGCGGCATCTCATCCACGCCGGCCAGGCCACGCAACGCATCGGCATAGACGCCGGCCGGCGCGCCATTCGCCAGGGCTTCGCTGGCGGCGGCGGCGGCATAGGCCTCCAGCAGGAGCGCGGCTTCGGAGATATCGGCCGCGGCATCGGCGGCGGCCAGCGCGGCGGCTGCGGGCGCCAGGTCCAGCGCCGGCCCGGCTTCGGCCAGCGCGGGCGCGGGCAGCAATTCCAGGCGGAAGATGTCATGCGCAGCATCGGCGCGGCCGGGCAGGCGCAGTTTCTGCACCCAGCAGCCCTCGACCATCGCCACCGGCTCGCCCGCGCCATCGCGCAGCACCAGATCGGCCGAGGCGGAGCGTTCACCGCGCACCGTCAGCCGGATATCGGCGCTGGCCGCGGCCGGCGCGTTGCGGCGCACCACCAGCCGCGTCATGCGCACCGGCACGAAGCCGTGGCCGGCCTCGATGCCGCCATCTTCCAGCAGGCCGATCATGCCCTGCATGGCGCCGTCCAGCCGCACAGGATGCAGCAGGAAGCCGTCATCGGGCGGCGCTTCGGCGGGCAGAACCAGGGTCGCGCGCGCGCTGCGCTCCGCCGCGTCGATCGCCAGCTGCGCCACCGGGCGGAAGGCGGGGCCGTAATCCAGCCCGGCGACGGAGGCGGCGGCGACCAGATATTCCGTGGTCATCATGCGCGGCGCGATGGCCGGCAGGGGTGCAGGCGCATCGGGCAAACGCGGCGTGTCCAGCACGCGGCCGCGGGCGTGCAGCGACCAGGGCTCGTCGCTCAGGCGGCGGCGCGATTCCAGGGTGAACAGCCCGTCCTCGTCGATGCGGGCGCGGGTTTCGCGGGCCTTGTCATCCTCCAGCGGCAAAGCGCGGAGGATCATGAATTCCGTCACCTCCAGTGCAGCGGCCTCGGGGTGGCGGGCGGCGCCGGCGGCGAGTGCCATTTCCAGCATGCCGGCCGCGGGGAAGACGGCATCCCCGGCCAGCTTGTGGTCCGCCAGCCAAGGGTCGGCCGCCAGGTCCAGATGGCGCGTCCATTCGCGCTTGTCGGGGCCCCGCCGGAAGCCCAGCAGCGCATGGTCCGCCACCTGGTCCGCGAACAGGATGCGCTCCTGCGTGCGCGGCACCATGGCGGGCGAGCGCTCGAAGGGCGCGCGAGGCAGGCCCTGGGCGGTGGCGGGGCCGGCGTAATGCGCGGCCAGGCGCGGGTCCGCGCCCTGCGCCACGGCGCGATCCACCATGGGCGGGATGGGGTCGCCCGCCGCATCGCGCTTGGACAGGCTGTGGGTATAGGCGGCCTCGCTGCCCGCTGCGCGCAGCCCTTCGCGCAAATAGGAGAGTAGCACCGGGTTCGGCCCGATCTCAATGAACAGGCGCGGCGAGAACTTCACCGCCCGCGTCAGCGCGCCCTGGAAATCCACCGGCTCGCGCAGGTTGCGCCACCAATAGGCCGCGTTGCAATGCGCGGCATCCAGCACCTCGGCCGTCACGGTCGAGACCATGGGCACGCGCGGTGTGCGGCCGCGCATTCCGCGCAGGTCGCGCAGCAGCCCAGCCTTCACCGGGTCCATGTAGGCGGAGTGGAAAGCGTAATCGAGGTCGAGTGGGATATACGACCAGCGCTGCTCCTTCGCGGCAGCATCCAGGCGCAGCAGCGCCGCCGGCGGGCCGGCCACGGTGATGGCGCCGGGTGCGTTGACGGCGGCGATTTCCAGCGCCGGCTCGCCTTCCATGCTGCACGCCGCGAGCACCGGCGCTGCCTGTTCGGCGCTGGCACCCAGCGCCGCCATGCGGCCCTGGCCGCGGGTTTCATGCTGCTGGTGGCTGCGCGCCACGATCAGCCGGCAGGCGGCTTGCAGGCTCAGCAGCCCGGCGGCCCAGGCGGCGGCGACCTCGCCCACGGAATGGCCCAGCACCACGCTGGGCGTGATGCCCTGTTCGGCCAGCGCCGCGACAACGCCCAACTGCACCGCAAACAGCAGCGGCTGCGCATGGTCGGTGGCGGCGAGCGTCTCGGCATCCACGCCCGCGGTCAGAAGCTTGGCCACCGACCAGCCGAGCAACGGCTTGAGATGCTGGTCAGCCTCGCGCACCGCATTGCGGAACACCGGGTTGGCCACCATCGCGGCCTGCGCCATGCCGGCCCATTGCGCGCCATTGCCGCTGAACACGAAGGCCACGCCATGGCCGCGCGCGGTGGCGCCGGCGGTGATGCCGGTGGTTTCCTCGCCGCCGCGCCAGGCGCGAATGCGGGCGGCCATTTCGGCGGGCTTCGCGCCGCGCACGACAAGCCGCTGCGACAGCAGGTCACGGTGATGCGCCTGGCCGCGGATCATCGCGGCGGCTTCGGCGGTGGTGGTCCCGTCCAGTGCGGCGGCCCAGCCTTCGGCCAGGCCCGCCAGCGCGCCTTCGGAGCGCGCGGAGAGCAGCATTGGCGGCAGCTTGGTCACGCGCGCCGGTGCGCTGCGCGCCTTGCGTGGCGCCGGCGCGCCGGCCACCAGCACGCCTGCATTGGTGCCGCCAAACCCGAAGCTATTGACGCCGATCACCGCATTGTCGGCCGAGGGCAGCGGTTGCAGCTTCGTTGCCACCTGCATGCCGAGCTTGGCGAAATCGATGTTCGGGTTGGGCTGTTCGTAGTTGAGGCTGGGCGGCACCTGGCCGTGCTTCAGGATCAGCAGCGCCTTGGCCAGGCCCACCAGGCCGGAAGCGGCTTCGGTATGGCCGATATTGGTCTTGGCGGAGCCCATCAGCAGCGGTGCGGCCTTGCCGCGACGGCTGGCCACCGCGCGGCCGATGGCCCCGGCCTCGATCGGGTCGCCGGCGGCGGTGCCGGTGCCATGGGCTTCGAAATAGCGGATGCGGCTGGGCGCCACGTCGGCATCGTCCAGCAATTCTTCCAGCAGCGTCGCCTGCGCCGCCATGTTGGGCAGCGACAGGCCCACGGTGCGCCCGGCCGCATTCACCGCCGAGCCCAGGATCACGCCATGGATGGTGTCGCCATCGCGCTGCGCATCCGCCAGGCGCTTGAGCACCACGACCACGCCGCCTTCCGCGCGCACATAGCCATCGGCGCGGCTGTCGAAGGCGTGGCAGCGGCCGGTGGGCGAGAGCATGGAGGCGCGCGCAAAACCGCCGAACGGGAACGGGCTCAACAGCATGTTCACGCCGCCCACGACAGCGGCCGGGATGCGCCCATGCCGCAGCGCTTCCGCCGCGTGATGCAGCGCGACCAGCGCCGAGGAGCAGGCGGTGTCGATGGTTTGCGCCGGGCCGCGCAGGTCGAAGATGTTGGTGACGCGATTGGCCACGATGGACAGCGCGCCGCCGGTCATCATGTAGCGATCCGCGCCCGAGGGGTCGAACTGCCGCAAATCCCCGTAATCGGTCGTGCTGGCGCCCATATAGACGCCCACGCGCTGGCCCGCGACGGCGGCTTCCGGCCAGCCGGCATCCTCGAAGGCCTCGCGCGTCAATTCCAGGATCAGCCGCTGCTGGGGGTCCATCTCGGCGGCTTCGCGCGGCGAGAGGCCGAAGGCCGTGTGGTCGAAGCCGAAGACATCGCCCAGCGTGCCGGCGGCGAAGGTGTAGGTCTTGCCGGGTTCACTTTTGCGCGGGTGCAGCCAGGCAGCCTGGTTGAATCGGTCCGCCGGGACCGTGGTCACGGCATCGCGGCCCTCGCTCAGCAGGCGCCAGAAGCCGTCGAGATCCGGTGCGCCGGGGAGGCGGCAGGCGAGGCCAACGACCGCGATGGGCGCAGTGTTGGCGGCGGGGCGGGTCTGACGGCTCATTGGGCGCTGAATTGTTCCGGATTCGGCAAATGGTAACGGACTGGGGTCACAACCATCGAATGGCTCATGACACGGCCCGGCCAGCCGTCGCAACCGTGCCCTGCCCCGACAATTCGATGCTACGGCCTGTAGTGGGGCAATTCCGTTCCTGCACCGCACCCTTCATGACGCCTTCCACCATGCGGAAATGATCGTCCCAGTTGGGCCTGCGCCAACGGGCCAGGCGTTCCAGTTGTGCATGCCGGCGGCTGCTGTCGGGCTGCATATAGTCCAGGATGGCTTGGCGCCAACCGGGACCATCCAGCGGGTGCAGCAGTTCAGGCACCTGACCGCCCACTTCCCGCAGCGCTGGAATATCCGAACCGATCGCCGGAATGCCCAGCGAGAGTGCTTCCACCAAGGGAATGCCGTAGCCCTCCGCCATGCTGGGGAAGAGCAGCGCCCGCGCGCCGCCCAGCAGCCAGGCGATGTCCTGGTCGGAGACGCGGCCGCGTGCCTCCACCAGGCCGTCGAAGCCCTGGCGGCGTCCGAGCATGCGCTTCACCGCTTCGCTTTCCCAGCCTTGGCGACCGATGATCACAAGCCGCGGCGCGGCCTGGCCGAATTCGGCATGCAGGTCACGCCAGAGGGAGAGCAGGAAGATGTGGTTCTTGCGCGGCTCGATGGTGCCGAGCATCATGAAATAAGGTTCGCGCGGGCGCTGGCAGGCATCGGGCTGCATATCCGGCAGGTCGAAGCCGAGCGGCGCGACGGTAAGCGGCGGGCAGCGCAGAGCGTTGCGGCCCATCCATTCCGCCAGTGCGTGCTGCGTGGCGCCGCTGTTCACGATGACCGCATCCGCGGCGCGCGAGATGGTGTGCAACATGGTGCGGTGTCGCACGCCGGCATCGGGCTGGCTGTATTCGGGATGGGTCAGCGGGATCAGGTCATGGATCAGCGGCACAAAGGCCGCGCCAGCCGCGCGCAGCGCCTCGATCGCGCGCGCTTGCCCGATCGAGCGATGCGATACCGCGACCAGGACCGCGCCCGGCGTGTTCCTCACGTGGCGCGCCAGCGCCCGGCTGCCGGTGCGCGAGAGCAGCAGCGCATGCCCGATCGCGGCCAGCGCCCGGGCACGAACATGCCCGGGGCCGCCATTCGCGCCCTCGGTCAGGCTTTGTCCCAGCGCATCAAGCAGGCCGCAGGCCAAGCGCCGCGGAAAGGGCTGAAAACCGCCCGCGAGGCTCGACGCCACGAAGGAGCATTGATCCGCCGGGGCGTGCCGCCAATGCCGCGCATAGGCGTATTCCACCCTGTCGATGCCTGACGGGTAGCCTCGCCACGCGGATGACAAGAGACGGGAAATGTCAAGCATTACATGCAAGACAGGCTGGCCTCCGATGCAGTGGCGGCCGGCAGGGCGCCCGATGCCGGGGTTTGGCCGCTTGATGCAGGCTGTGTCAATCGGGCAACGATCCGCTTGTGGTTGACATGCCGCCGATACCTCCCAGGCTCTGCGTCGACGGAGACAGACATGCCCATTTGGAAACGCCCACCCGACATCAACGAGATCCATAGCCGCCAGCCGAACACCGTGAACGGCTTGCTCGGCATCCGCATCACTGAAGTGGGTGATGACGTGATCAGGGGGGAGATGGATGTCGATGAACGGCATGTCCAGCCCTTCGGCATCCTGCATGGCGGGGTTTCGGTGGTGCTTGCCGAGACATTGGGCTCCCTAGCCTCCGTGCTGTGCTGCGAGGAGCACCAGGGCGCTGTCGGCCTCGAGATCAACGCCAACCATCTGCTGCCGGTGCCCAAGGGCGACACGGTCCTGGCGGAATGCCGCCCGGTGCGCATTGGCCGCAGCGTGCATGTCTGGAACATCGAGATGCGGCGCAAATCCGATGGCAAGCTGAACTGTGTCTCGCGGCTGACAACCTCGATCATCGACCGCAGACCCCCCGGGTGACGCAGGGGCGCATTCTCGGGAATCTCATACTGATTTCCGCGCTGTGGGGCATGTCTTTCCCATTGGTGCGCATCATCGTGGCGGAAATGTCGCCGGTGGCGATGACGGCGGCGCGCGGTTTCATCGCGGCCGGTGCCTTGCTGCTGTTCCTGTGGGTGGCGGGCGCGGCCTGGGTGGGGTTCCGTCAGGTGTGGCGGCATGCGCTGGTGCTGGGGCTGATGAACGGGCTGGTGCCCAACATCCTCAACGGCATGTCCCTGCAACGCATCGAAAGCCTGCCGGCCGCGCTGACCCAGGCCACCACGCCGCTGTTCATCGCGCTGCTGGCGGCCTTCTTCCTGCGCGAGGCGACGCTGACCCGCGCAAGGCTGCTGGGCCTGGCCCTGGGCCTGGCCGGCGTCGCCGTCATCCTCGGGCCATCGGCGCTGACCGGTGGTGCGACGCTGGAGGGCGTGCTGCTGATGCTGGGCGTGGCGTTCTGCTACGCCTGCGCCACCTGCTACATGCGCTGGGCGAGGCCCGATGCCGGCGCGCTGATGATCGTGCTGCAACAGGTCTCCTACGCGGTGCCGGCGACGCTGCTGGCGCTGGCCATTGCCGGGCCGGGCAGCTTCGTGGCGCCGCCCGCGATCTGGGCGGTGCTGGCGCTGACGGCGATCATCGCCTCGGCCATTCCGCTGACCATCTTCGTGCGCACGCTGCGTCATGCCACGGCCGGCCAGGCCAGCATCGTGGGCTATCTGCAGCCGCTCGGCGCGGCGCTGGCCGGCGCGGCTTTCCTGGGAGAGGTGCCGGAATGGCGCGTGCTGGCCGGCGGCGCGGTGGTGCTGCTGGGCTGCTGGGTGATCGCCCGCCGGGCCTGATGCAAGGCGGGGCGTTCGGCAGGGCATCTGGGCCATACGGCAGGCATGTCGCGCATGGATGACCAATGATGTGGCGGTGCGGCCGGTTTCCCTGGATGCGCCGCTGGCCTAGGGTCGCATTATGCACCCCTTCAGCATCCCGCCTGAACTGGCGGCCAGGGTCGAGGCCCGCTGCGGCACGCCCCACCCCTTCGCCACGCTGGAGGCCCAGCGCACGGCCTTTGTCGTGGTGGATATGCAGAACGCCTATATGGACCCCGCGCATGGCCATGCGGTCTGCGCGATGGCGCCGCGCATCGTGCCGGCGGTGAACCGGCTGGCAGCCGCCATTCGCGCGGCAGGCGGCCTGGTGGTCTGGATCCAGACCGCGCATGACGCGGCGGATCTGGAAGATTGGTCGGTGATCTACGCCATGATGAACGAAGCCGCCGGCGCCAGGCGCATCCAGGCGCTGACCCGCGGCAGTGCGGGCCACGCGCTGTGGCACGAACTGGATATCCGGCCGGAGGATGAGATCATCGAGAAGCGGCGCTTCTCCGCCTTCATCCAGGGCAGCAGCGAGTTGGAATCGCGGCTGCGCGCGCATGGCGTGGACACGGTGCTGGTCGGGGGTACCGTCACCGGCGTGTGCTGCGAGAGCACGGCGCGCGATGCGATGATGCGCAATTTCCGCGCAGTGATGGTCAGCGATGCCTGCGCTGCGCAATCCGATGCCGATCACGCCGCGGCGCTCTGCGGCTTTCACAGCTTCTTCGGGGATGTGCTGACCGTGGCGGAATGCGAGAACGGCTTCGCGCGCGGCGCGCAGCAGCAGGTCGCGATTTTTTCGGGGGTTTGAGGGCATGGCGAAGGTTCTGTTCATCGGCACGGGCGGGACGATGTCCGCGCTGTCCTCCATCGGGCCGTTCGACATCCAGGACTACAGCTCGAACGGGCGCTTCATGGAGGCCGATGAGATCATCGACCATTGGCCGATGGTGCGCGAATTGGCCGATGTGGTGCCCATCCGCTACCGCAATGTGGCGTCGACCGCGCTGGGGCCGGCGGAATGGCTGGAAATCCTGGCGCTGTGCCATTCCAGTTTCGCAGCGCACCCGGATGCCGCGGGCATCGTGGTGGGGCATGGCACCGCCACGCTGGAGGAGACGGCGTTCTTCCTGTCTCTGACGCATAAGCTGCCGGTGCCGATCGTGGTGGTCGGCGCGCAGCGGCCATCCTCGGGGCTGTCCTCGGATGCGGGGGCGAATCTGGCCAATGCGATCCGGGTGGCGGCCGATCCGGGCGCGCGGGGCCTGGGCGCGCTGGTGCTGCTGAATGACGAGATCAACGCCGCGCGCGATGTGACCAAGACCAGCACCGGCCGCATGCAGACCTTTCGCAGCGCCGATTTCGGCTGCCTGGGGCAGGCGGATGGTGACCGCATCGCCTGGTATCGGCGGCCGTTGCGGCGCGTCGCGCCGGATACGGAATTCGACCTGGCCGGTATGGCCACGCTGCCGCGGGTGGATGTGATGGTCAGCTATGCCGGCAGCGATGGCGTGGCGGTGGATGCCTATATGGCGGCGGGTGCCAAGGGCATCGTGATCGGTGGTTTCGCGCCTGGTTTCATGGCGCCTGGCGAGGTTGACGCGCTGGCGCGCGCGCGGGCGGCGGGCGTGGTTGTGGTGGTGTCCTCGCGCGCCGGGTCGGGCCGCGTGTTCAGCACCTCCAAGAAGCGCGCGCTGGGCTTCATCGATGCCGACAACCTGACACCGCAGAAGGCGCGCATCCTGCTGATGCTGGCGCTGACCCGCACGCGGGAGCCGGCCGAGATCGCACGGATCTTCGCCGAATACTGAGGCGCATCGCGCAAGGGTGAAGCCGCGCGGGGGGCCGTGCGCGCTACTCTGTGGCCATGGCCATCACACAGACCGCGAACCCGCTTGCGGCATACGGCGTCCACCGCATCGGGCTTTCTGATCTTTCGGCCGCTCTGCGCGCCGGCTGGCGGGATTTCATGGCGGCGCCGACGCAGATCCTGTTCCTGTGCGTGCTGTATCCGGTGCTGGGGCTGGTCTTCGCGCGGGCGGCCTCGGCGGCCAATGTCTGGGCGCTGGTGTGGCCATTGCTGTCGGGCTTCGTGCTGGTCGGGCCGCTAGCGGCGCTGGGGCTGTATGAGATCAGCCGCAGGCGGGAGCAGGGGCTGGAGGTGTCCTGGCGGGATTGCTTCCGGGTGCTGCGATCGCCCGCGCTCGGCAGCATCATCGGCATGGGGTTGTTGATGCTGGCGATCTACCTGGCCTGGCTGGTCACCGCGCAGGGCGTGCTGCTGCTGACCCTGGGCGCGCATCTGCCCGAGGGCTTCGGCGCCTTCCTGGCCACCGTGTTCGAGACGGAGCGCGGCTTGATGCTGCTGCTGCTCGGCAATGTCGCGGGCTTCTGCTTCGCGGTGCTGGTGCTGGCGGTGGGCAGTTTCTCGCTGCCCATGATGCTGGACCGCAATGCGTCGATGGGCGAGGCGATCGCGGCCTCCTGGCAGGCGTTCAACGCCAACCGGGTGGTGATGCTGGCCTGGGGTCTGGTCGTGGCGACGGGGCTGTTCTTCGGGATGCTGACGCTGATGGTGGGGCTGGCTGTGACGCTGCCGCTGCTGGGGCATGCGACCTGGCATTTGTATCGAAGGGTGTTTGGGTGAGCCGGGGCTGCTTGCCCCCCCGTCCCCCCCCCTGTTAGGCCCATCGACCCGCCATCAGGGGCAGCGCCCACACCGCCATGAAGCTCGTCACGGTCCTGAACGGACCCAACCTCAACATGCTCGGCCTTCGCCAGCCGCAGATCTACGGCGCCAGCACACTGGATGACGTGGAGGCGATTTGCGCGGAAACAGCCGAAAAGCTCGGCTTGGCCATTGATTTCCGGCAATCCAACATCGAGGGTGAGCTGGTCACCTGGATTCAGGAATGCCGCGGCAGGTCGCACGGCATCATCATCAACCCCGCCGCCTATACCACCACCTCCATCGCCATCCTCGACGCGCTGTTGATCGCGGAGCAGCCGGTGATCGAGGTGCACATCACGAATATCCACAAGCGCGAGGAATTCCGCCAGCACAGCTATGTCGCGAAGGTCGCGACAGGCGTGATCTGCGGTCTCGGCGTGGCGGGCTACGCGCTGGCGCTGCGCGCCATGGCCGGGCTGCTGGCCGACCAACAGGACGACAACTGACATGACCCAAGGCATGAGCTTCGACCCCGCGGCGATCCGCGAACTCGCGAAAATCCTGCGCGAGACGGACCTGACGGAGATCGAGCTGGTCGACAAGGATTGCCGCATCCGTGTCCTGCGCCAGCCGCCGCCGGTGGTCAGCGCACCCGTCGCCGCCCTGCCGCCGATGCCGGCCATGGCCGCCCCCGCGCAATTGGCCGCAGCACCCACGCCCGTCGCGCCGCCCGCCTCCCTCGCCGCCGAATTCGACGCCAAGAACCCCGGCGCCGTCACCAGCCCGATGGTCGGCGTGGCCTATCTCTCGCCCGAACCGGGTGCCGCGCCCTTCGTCACCGTGGGCGCGCGCGTCGAAGCCGGGCAGACCGTGCTGCTGATCGAAGCCATGAAGACCTTCAACCAGATCAAGGCGCCGAAATCCGGCAGCGTCACGCGCATCCTGATCGAGAACGGCACGCCGGTGGAATACGGCGAGCCGATGATGCTGGTCGAATGAAGCCGCTGACCAAAATCCTCATCGCCAATCGCGGTGAGATTGCCCTGCGCGTGCATCGCGCCTGCCAGGAAATGGGCATCAAGACGGTGGCGGTGCACTCCACCGCCGATGCCTCGGCCATGCATGTGCGGCTCGCCGATGAGAGCGTGTGCATCGGCCCGCCGGCCGCGCGCGATTCCTATCTGAACATGGCCGCGATCCTGTCGGCCGCGCATATCACCGGCGCCGAGGCGATCCACCCCGGCTACGGCTTCCTGTCGGAAAACGCCGATTTCGCCGAGATGGTGGAAGCCCACGGCCTGGCCTTCATCGGCCCCAAGCCCGAACACATCCGCACCATGGGCGACAAGATCGCCGCCAAGGACACCATGCGCCGCCTGGGCGTGCCGCTGGTGCCGGGCAGTGCGGGCGCGCTGGCCTCGGTGGAAGAGGCTTTCGCGGTGGCCAAGGAGATCGGCTACCCGGTGCTGATCAAGGCCGCGGCCGGCGGCGGTGGCCGCGGCATGAAGGTGGCCCGCGCCGAGGAACAGTTGGAGGAGGCCTATCGCACCGCCCGCGGCGAGGCCAAGGCCGCCTTCGGCAATGACGAGGTGTACCTGGAAAAATACCTCGACCGGCCGCGCCATATCGAAATGCAGGTGCTGTCCGACGCACACGGCAATGTCGTGCATTTCGGCGAACGCGACTGCTCGCTGCAGCGCCGCCACCAGAAGCTGGTGGAGGAAGCGGGCTCCCCCGCATTGACCGGCGCCGAACGCGACGCGCTGGGCGAACGCGTCACCGCCGCACTTCGTGGCATGGGCTACCGCAACGCCGGAACGCTGGAGTTCCTGTGGCAGGACGGGCAGTTCTGCTTCATCGAGATGAATACGCGTTTGCAGGTCGAACACCCGGTGACGGAAATGGTCTGCGGCGTGGACCTGGTGCGCGAACAGATCCGTGTCGCCGCTGGCGAAACCCTTGGCTACACCCAGGCCGACGTGAACTTCAGCGGCCACGCCATCGAATGCCGCATCACCGCCGAGGACCCCGAAACCTTCGCGCCATCACCGGGCAAGGTCACCACCTTCCATGCGCCCGGGGGCTTGGGCGTGCGCGTCGATAGCGCGCTGTATTCCGGCTATTCCGTGCCGCCGCATTACGACAGCCTGGTGGCCAAGCTGGTGGTGCATGGCAGCAACCGCGCCCAGGCCATCGCGCGCATGCAGCGCTGCCTGTCGGAAATGGTGGTGGACGGCATCAAGACCACGATTCCGCTGCATATGCGCATCATGGCGGACCCGGAATTTCAGTCTGGGGAATACACAATCCATTGGCTGGAACGTTTCGTCGCGAAGGGGTGATGCCTTCGCGCTTGTGCCGGCGCGGGCCGGCGCGGTAAAAACCCGCTGCCAGAGGGGTTTGGCAGGGGGAATTCATGCGCCGTCTTATCGCCTTGGGGCTGGTCGTGCTGGGCTTGAATGCCTGCGCTGGCGGCCCGCCCGCGACCGGGGAGACCCAGTCCCTGGTCGATCGTTCCACGCTCGCCGTGCAGGAATTGCTGGGTGGTGACCATGATGTGCTGAACGCGCAATCGCAGCTGCGACAGGCGCGCGCCGTGATGGTCTGCCCGCGTCTGTTCCGCGCCGCCTTCATCGGCGGTGGTGAGGGCGGGACCTGCGTCCTGGTCGGGCGCGATGGCGCCGGCTCCTGGTCCTCGCCGGCCTTCTTTGGCATGGGCTCGGGCAATATCGGCTTCCAGGTCGGCATCCAGGATGCGCAGACCATGCTGATCATCCGCTCCGACCGCGCGCTGAACGCGGTGCTCAACGGGCAGTTCAAGTTCGGCGCCGATGCCTCGATCGCGGTGGCGCATCTGGGCGGCTCGGTGGAGGGCGCCACCACCACGAATCTGGGTGCGGACATCATCGCCATCTCCCGCGCGCGGGGGCTTTTCGCCGGGATTGCCCTGGAAGGCACCATGCTGAACGCCCGCCCCGAATGGAACGAGAGCTATTACGGCCGCGAGTTCACCGCCCGGCAGATCGTGGTGAACATGGCGGCGCATAACCCGGGTGCCGACCCGCTGCGCAGCGTGCTCAGCCGTTTCAGCGGTGGCCAGGCCGCTGCTGCCGCCGCACCCGCGCCCGAGCCACAGCGCGTGGTGCAGCAGCAAGCCGCACGCGCCCGCGCTCAGGCTGCCGCGCCGGTCACGCGGATGCCCTTGCCGCCCACGCCGCGCTGAGGCCAAGGCCCCTTGCCGGCAGCCCGCCGGCACGCGATATGGGGTGCGGAAGGTCGGCGGTGGACGTGCTCCTCGCCAACCCGGTCAGGTCCGGAAGGAAGCAGCCGTAACGGGTTCTTGCGCGGGTCGCTTGCCGGTCTTCCACCTGTGGGCACGGCTGCGATGGAGGGGCCCGGTTGAGCGATCTGTTGGGCACCGAGGCCGAAGACGCCATCCCCGAACCGCCCGCGCCCGAAGGCCCTGGCCTGTTCGGCATGGACGCGCCCGCCGCGCCGAAGCCCGCGCCGCCGCCCGTATCCAACCAGCCCTATCGTGTGCTGGCGCGCAAATACCGCCCCAGCACCTTCAGCGAGCTGGTCGGCCAGGATGCGCTGGTGCGCACCCTGCGCAATGCCTTTGCCAGCAACCGCGTGGCGCATGCCTTCATGCTGACCGGCGTGCGCGGCGTGGGCAAAACCACCACCGCGCGCATCATCGCCCGCGCGCTGAACTGCATCGGCGTCGATGGCCAGGGCGGCCCCACGCCCGAACCTTGCGGCGTTTGCGCCAACTGCACCGCCATCCTGGCCGATCGCCACCCGGATGTGGTGGAGCTCGACGCCGCCTCGAACAACGGCGTCGATGATGTGCGCGAATTGCGAGAGGCGGTGCGCTTCCGCCCCAGCATGGCGCGCTTCAAGATCTATATCCTGGACGAGGTGCACATGCTCTCGTCCGCCGCCTTCAACGCGCTGCTGAAAACGCTGGAGGAACCGCCGCCGGCGGTGAAGTTCATCTTCGCCACCACGGAATTGCGCAAGGTGCCGGCGACCATCCTCTCGCGCTGCCAGACCTTCCATCTGCCGCGCGTGCCGCAGGCCACGCTGCGCGCGCATTACGGCGCCATTTGCGGGCATGAGGGCGTGACCGCGGAGGACGAAGCGCTGGCCATCATCGCCCGCGCCGCCGATGGCTCGGTGCGCGACGGCCTGTCGTTGCTGGACCAGGCGATCGCGCTGTCAGCCGGGCGCGTGACCACCACGGCCGTGCAGGACATGCTGGGCCTCGCCGACCGCACCCTGGTGCTGGACGCGCTGGAAGCCGCGCTGCGCGGTGACCTGCCGACACTTCTTGCAGCACTCGACCGCGCGCATGAACGCGGCGCCGAACCCGCGGTGATGCTGGCCGATATGCTGGAGCTGGTGCACACGCTCACGCGCCTCAACGCCGTGCCGTCGCTGGCCAAGGACGGCGCGCTGCCGGAACATGAACGCACGCGCGGCGCGGCACTGGCGGCCAGCCTTTCCGTGCCGCTGCTGGGCCGCGCCTGGCAGATGCTGATCAAGGGCGTGCCCGAGGTGCAGGAAGCGCCGGACCGCCGCATCGCGCTGGAAATGGTGATGATCCGGCTGGCGCATGTCTCGGACATGCCCACGCCCGGTGACCTGGTGCGCCGCCTGACCGAGGGCGGCGCCATGCCCGCGCCGCGCGCAGCACCCGCGCCGGCCGGCGGTGGCGCCACGCTGCGCGCGGTGGCCGGCGGCACCCCCGTGGCAGCCGTGCCGGCGCCGAAAACCTGGCAGGATGTGGTGGCGCTGGCTGCCGACGCCGACCCCATGCTGCACGCGATGTTGCTGCATGAGGTCCAGCCGGTTTCGCTGGCCCCCGGCCGAGTCGATATCGTGCCCCGCCCCGCCGCCCCGCGTGACGTCGCCGCGCGCCTTTCGGCCATGCTGGAACGCGCCACCGGCGCGCGCTGGATGGTCGGCATTTCCCGCGCTGAGGCCGCGCCCACGCTGGCCGAACAATCCCGCGCCGCGGATGCCGACCGCCTGGCCGCCGCCCGCGCCGAACCCTTCGTGCAGGCCATCCTGCAGGCCTTCCCGGGCGCCGAAATCATGACCGTGCGCGACAACAGCGCTGATCGTTATGGCCTCTCCGCACCCGCCACCTTGACCGGCGCGGCCGCCACGCCCGACAACCTTCCCGATTTCGCCCCGCCCGACGCCATGCCGGCCTGGGATGACGATGAAGCACCCCCGGAGGACTGATGAAAAACCTCGCCAACATGATGAAGTCGGCCCAGCAGATGCAGACCCGCATGGCGGAAATGCAGGCCAAGCTGGAATCCACCCAGGTCGAGGGCCAGGCCGGGGCGGGCATGGTGAAGGTCTCGCTGACCGGAAAAGGTGATCTCAAGCGCGTGCAGATCGACCCCAGCCTGATGACCGCCGATGACCGGGAAGTGCTGGAAGACCTGATCGTGGCCGCGCATGCCGATGCCAAGCAGAAGGTCGAGGCGATGATGGCCGAGGAAATGCAGAAGGCGACGGCCGGGATGTCCTTGCCGCCGGGGATGAAGCTGCCGTTCTGACGTTGCGCGAGTTGCCGGCCGTCGCTGCTTTTTTGCCCTCAGGCGCCGGGCGCGCTGCGCGCTTGGCTCGCCGCGCGGCGGGCATCGCGGGCGGGTGGGGCTTATGGGCGGCGCGGGCCGCCTTGAGGCCCGGAATGCGGCGGAACGCATGACGCCACGCGACCCGATCGAGGCCCTGATCGCGCAACTGGCCCGTCTGCCGGGCCTGGGACGGCGCAGCGCGCGGCGCGCGGTGCTGCGCATGTTGCAGGACCCCGCCCGCCACATCACCCCGCTGGCCGAGGCGCTGCGCCGCGCGGCGGAATCCGTGAAGCCCTGCGGCATCTGCGGCAATCTCGACAGCCAGGACGCCTGCCACATCTGCACCGACCCGCACCGCGAAACCGGTGCCATCTGCGTGGTGGAGGGCGTGTCGGAACTCTGGGCGCTGGAACGCGCGCATGCGCATGGCGGGCGGTATCACGTGCTGGGCGGGCTGCTCTCCGCGCTGGGCGGCGTTCGGCCGGAGGATTTGCGCATTCCCTCCCTGCTGGCGCGCATCGCGCAGGGCGGCGTGACCGAAGTGATCCTGGCGCTGCCCGCCACGGTGGACGGCGCGGCCACCGCGCATGTGCTGGCCGAACGCCTGGCACCGACCGGCGTGACCGTCACCCGCCTGGCCCAGGGCGTGCCGATCGGCGGCGCGCTGGACGTGCTGGATGACGGCACACTGGCCCAGGCGCTGAAGGCCAGGCGGGCGGTATAGCCCCGCCGCCTACCGCTGCCCTGGCGTAAAGTCCCGCTCCAGCCGCTGCGAGTATTTGCTCATCGCGAAGCACAGCACGAAATAGGTGACGGCGGCGTAGACATAGGCCTCGGTCGCGAAGCCCAGCCAGTTGCTGTCACCCAGCGCCGAACGCAGCGTGGTGAAGAAGTCGAACACACCGATCACCACCACCAGCGTGGTGTCCTTGAACAGGCCGATGAAGGTGTTGACCTGCGCCGGGATGGTGATGGTCAGCGCCTGCGGCAGAATGACCAGCCGCATCTTCTTCCAATAGGACAGGCCCAGCGCTTCTGCTGCTTCGTACTGGCCGCGTGGCATGGCTTGCAGGCCGCCGCGCACCACCTCGGCCATATAGGCCGCGGTGAACAGCGTATAGGCGAAGAGCACCCGCAGCAGGCGGTCTAGCGTCACGCCCTCGGGCATGAACAGCGGCAGCATGATCGCCGCCATGAACAGCAGCGAGATCAGCGGCACGCCGCGCACGCATTCGATGATGCCGGTGCAGAACCAGCGGATGATCGGCAGCTTGGACCGTCGGCCCAGCGCCAGCACGATCGCCAGCGGATAGCCCAGCGCCACGCCATAGACCGCGATGATGCCGGTGATGGTCAGCCCGCCCCAAAGCCGCGTCTGCACCGAGGACAAGCCAAACACGCCGCCGGCCATCAGCACCCACATGCCGATCGCGGCGACGACCCAGGCCACCAGCAGCCACTGGTTCCAGAAGCGCCGCTGCGTGCTGGCCAGCACCATCGCCACCAGCACGGCGATCATCGTCGCCGGCCGCCAGCGTTCTTCGTAGGGGTACAGGCCGAAGATGGAGAACCAGAATTTCTCCCGGATGAAGGCCCAGCAGGCGCCACCGGCCGCCCGGCAATCCTGCGCCGTGCCCGACCATGTGGCGTTGATGAAGGCCCAGCTCACCAAGGGCGGGATCAGCCACACCAGCAGCGCGATGCAGCCCAGCGTGATGATGATGTTGAACCAGCCGGTGAAGCAGGCGCGCACGAAGGTGGCGCTGCGTTCCAGGAAGGCGGGGCCGATGGGGGCGGTGGAAGCGCTCATGGGATCAACGCTCCTTCAGCGCGACGGCACGGTTGTACAGGTTCATCAACAGCGATGTGCCCAGGCTGATCAGCAGGTACACGGCCATGAAGATGGTGATGACCTCCACCGCCTGGCCGGTCTGGTTGATCGAGGTGTTGGCCACGCTCACCAGGTCCGGGTAGCCGATGACCACGGCGAGCGAGGAATTCTTGGTCAGGTTCAGATACTGGCTGGTCAGCGGCG
>JAIXVH010000127.1 GCA_027483125.1 Acetobacteraceae bacterium
AGGACCAGCTGACATCGCGCGTGGTGAACAGCGTGCGCAGCGCCGCGCGGCCGCCGCGCCCCCATGCCGCGGTCAGCACGGAATAGGCTTGCTGCAATACGCGTTCGGGCCGGTGGCGCAGCGGTTGCGTGGCGTCCAACACGGCGGGCGCGATATCCTCCATGCGCCAGAAATGCAGGCCGGAGGTGGTGCGCGGATTGCACTCGATCCCCCAGGGGCGCCCCTGCGCATCGAGAATGAAATCGAAGCTGATGAAGCCGGTCCAGCCGGTGGCCGCGACGAAGCGGGCGATCCATTCCTCGGTGGCGGGGTGGTCGATGCGCTCGAAGGCAATGGCGACCGCGCCCGAGAACAGCTTGCCGCGATACACCACCGTGGAGGCCACGCGCCCGCCATGCGCCAGGCTGCAGGAGGAGATCACATCGCCATGGATGCGCCGCTGCACGACATGGCCGGCTTCGTCAGGCACGGCATCGCCCGCGTTGAAGAAGCGCACGCCGCGGCCGGAACAGGAATGCACGGGCTTGGTGATGAAGTCGGTGCGCGCGGCCAGCGCCGCGGCTTCCGCACTGCCGGGTGCGAAGCTTTCGGGCACATCCAGGCCGAAGCGCTGCGCCATGTCGATGAAGCCCTGCTTGTGGTGCGCGCGCAGCACCAGATCGGGCGGCATGGTGAAGAGCCGAGCATCGGGGAGATGCGCGACATGCGGTGTCTCCTCTGAGACGGGCACCACGAGCGATGCGTCTTCAGCGCGCATCACGGCACCCAGCGCCGCCAGGTATTCCGCATGGCCTGCGACCGGCGCCGGCACCTGGCGCTGCGCCGCGCAGGCGCGGGAGGCGCCGACCAGCGTGCGCGCGAAGGGCTCGGCCACCACCACGCGCCAGCCAGCGGCATCGAAACTGCGCGCGATGTCCAGCGCCTTGGGCAGCCGGCCCAAGGTGAGGAGCATGGTGTTCATCGGCGCGTCAGCGTCATCATCACCTGGCGCGCGGGGCGGGTGGTCAGGCGCGCGGCGGGACGCACGCGATCGGCGTCGATGATGTGCAGGTCGAACCGGCGGAACAGCCGGGCGATGAGCAGGATGGCTTCGGTCTGCGCGAAGGCCGCACCCGCACAGACGCGCGGGCCGATGCCGAAGGGGATATAGGCACCGGCGGTCATCTCGGCCTCGCGTTCTGGCAGGAAGCGGTCGGGGTCGAAGGCATGCGGGTTGCGCCAGAAGGATTGGTGGCGGTGCAGCACCCAGGGCGCGACCATGACCAATGCACCACGTTTCACGCGGTGGTCGCCGATGGTCGCGGCCTCCATCGCCACGCGCGGCAGGAAGGTGATGGGCGGGTAGAGCCGCAGCGTCTCGCGGAACACGTTGCGCGTGACCAAAAGGCGGCGCGTGTGTTCGAAGCCGATCTCACCGCCGCCGGTGACGGCTTCGATTTCGGCGCGCATGCGGGCGACCAAGGCGGGTTGCGAGGCCAGCAGATAAAACGCCCAGGTCAGCGCGCTGGCGGAGGTTTCGTGGCCCGCCAGGAACAGCACGCCCAGCTGGTCGATCAACTCTTCACGCGTGAAGCGCGTATCGGTCTCCAGGTCGCGCGCTTCGATGACCTGCTGGCAGATGTCATCGTACTGCGCGCCGGCCGCCAGGTGGGTGTCCAGCAGATCCCCCAGATGCGCGCGGATCAGCCGGCAGGCTTCCAGCACATGGGCTTCCTGCGGCACCTTCTTGAAGGCCGGGTCGAAGATCAGGCGGCGGATTTTCACCTGCGCCACGCTGCGCTCGAACAAAGTGAAGGCGTCGAACACGTCATGCGCCACCTGGCTGTCCAGCGTGGTGGAAAACACCGTGCGGCAGATGATGTCGGCCGTCAGGTGGGACATGGTCAGGTCCAGGCTGACGGGGCGGTTTTCGGCGGCCGCTTCGGCGAGCTTGTCTTCCATTGCCGCACAGCCATCGGCCATGGCGGGGAAGGCGCGGTTGACCCGCATCATGGACAGCGACGGGTCGATCATCCGGCGCTGGCGCTGCCACACCGCGCCGGAGCTGGTGAAGATGCTGTCGCCGATCAGCGGGTCCAGTGCCTCCACCATCAGGTCGGATTTCGGGAAGATGCCGCCCTGGTCGGACAGCACACGGCGCACCTCCGCCGGGTCATTCACGATCAAGGTCGAACGCCGCGACCAGCCCAGCCACCCCGTCCGCACGCGATATGCGTAACGCGGCACCAGCGTCAGCAGATCGCCATCGCCCTGCATGACCACGCGCAACAGGTTCATCACCGCAGCCCCTGGGCTGGGGCGGGGAGGCACGAAAACGGCCGTCGCTGGGCTCATGCCATCATCCTGATGGCATGATGTTTCGTGCCCTCAGGCGCCGGGCGCAAACCTTCGGTTTGCTGGGCTCGCCGGACAGCCGGCGGCGCCCAGTCGGGCGCTTGGGCGCTTCGCAGAATGCTCGCTGTTCGCAGCATAGGCGGCTCCTTGATCAGCAAACTTTACATAGCCAAGTGTCAGGTGTCATCATTGCGCTCACGCACCGAGTGGCCGACCATGGAACTCCACATTTTCCACGCCCTGATCGCCGCGCACATCCTCACGGGTGCGACGGGCGCCATCGCCTTCTGGGTGCCCATCATTGGGCGCAAGGGCGGCGAGACCCACCGCAAATGGGGCAAGGTCTTCACCATCTGCATGCTCGCCACCGGCGCCTTCGCCATCGGGATGTCCAGCCTGACACTCTACGACCCGATTGGCACACACCCGCATCTGGAAGGCATGTTCGACGCGGTGTTCATCCGCGCCATCTTCGGCTGGCTGATGCTGCATATGGGCATACTGACCGTGAACCTGGCCTGGTATGGCTGGCAATCCGTGTTGAACCGGCGTGACCATGCCGCCAATCGACGCCCATTGAACCTCTGGCTGCAGCCCATCCTGGCGGCCGCGGCGATCAATTGCGCCATCCAGGGCATCATCGCCGGGCAGTACCTGATGGTCGGGCTCTCGCTGGTCGGCATCGCCACCGCCTGGACCAACCTGAACTTCATCCTGAACGCCAACCCCTCCCGCCATATGTGGCAGCGCGAGCATCTGAAGGGCCTCGTGGGCTGCGGCATCTCGGTCTACACGGCCTTCATGGCCTTTGGCTCCGTGCGCATCATGCCCGAACTCGCACTCCATCCCGGCATGTGGGCCATACCGCTGATCATCGGCGTCGCCATCATTATCCACCAATGGCGCAAACTGGGCTTCCTGCGCTGGAACCGGGCCGTGACATCGTGAGCTGGCGTGAGGGCACAGGGTCCCTGGAGGTGAGCAAAGCCCCTCTCCGAGACGCCCTCGCCGCCCGCTGCTCCTCATGAAGGTCATCGTCATCGGTGCCGGCGTTGCTGGCCTGTCCGCGGCGGCGGATTTGGCGCGGCGTGGGGCGGAGGTGCTGGTTCTGGAGCGTGCGGCGTCGCATGGCGGGAAGATGCGGCATGTGGAGGTGCAGGGGGTGGGCATTGATGCCGGCCCCACGGTGTTCACCATGCGCTGGGTGTTCGAGGCGCTGTTCGCCGATGCCGGGGAGCGGCTTGCCGATGCGGTGCGTCTGCATGCGCCCGAGGTTCTGGCGCGGCATGCCTGGCGCAAGGGTGGCCGGCTGGATCTGTTCGCCGATATCGAGCGCAGCGTCGCCGCGATCGGCGATTTCGCTGGCGCGGCGGAGGCACGCGGCTATCGCGATTTCGTCGCGCGCAGTGCGCGGATCTATCGCACGCTCGCCCCCTCCTTCATCGCCGCCGAGCGGCCATCGCCGCTGGACCTGGTGCAGCGCGTGGGCATCACCAGGCTCGGCGCCCTGATGGAAACGGTGCCATGGCGGTCGATGTGGGCCGCGCTGGGCGATCACTTCCATGACCCGCGGCTGCGGCAATTGTTCGGGCGCTATGCGACCTATGTCGGCTCCTCGCCCTGGTCGGCGCCGGCGACCCTGATGCTGGTCGCCCATGTCGAGCAGGACGGGGTGTGGCTGCTGGAAGGCGGCATGCGCTCGCTGGCGGATGCGCTGTTGGGCCTGGCGCAGCGGCAGGGTGCGCAACTGCGCTGCGATGCGGATGTGCGGCAGATCATCGTCAAGGACGGCCGCGCCGCCGGCGTCGTGCTGGCCGGCGATGAGCGGATCGAGGCCGATGCGGTGGTGTTCAACGGCGATGTCGCGGCCTTGCCGTCACTCGGTGCGGCCGGCGCGGTGCCGGCGGTCAAGCGAGGGCAAAGGTCGCTCTCGGCCATCACCTGGTGCATTCGCGCGCCGACCACGGGCTTCGAATTGTCGCACCACAATGTCTTCTTCGCGGAGGATTACGAGGCGGAGTTCCGCGCCATCTTCCACCGCCGCGAAATCCCCGAGGCGCCGACGGTGTATCTTTGCGCCCAGGATCGCGGCCTGGGCGCAGTGGCGCCCGGCACGCCCGAACGGATGCTGCTGCTGATCAACGCGCCGCCCGATGGCGATCTGCGCCGGTTCGAGACAGCGGACTACGCCGCGCGCTGCTTCCACATGCTGCGCCATTGCGGGTTGGAGATTCAGCACGCCGCCTCCAACACGGTCGCCACCACGCCATCCAATTTCAACGCCATGTTCCCCGCGACCGGCGGCGCGCTCTATGGCCGCGCGAGCCATGGCGCGACATCGACGCTGACGCGCCCTGGTGCGGCGGCGAAGCTGCCCGGCCTGTATCTATGCGGTGGCTCGGTGCATCCGGGCCCGGGCGTGCCGATGGCGGCGATGTCCGGGCGGTTGGCCGCGGCGCGGCTGCTGGAGGACCAGGCCGGCAGCAAGGTCAGCGTGCGCTTCACGGTCGGCGCGTAGCGCGGCCTA
Organism: Acetobacteraceae bacterium; assembly: GCA_027483125.1. Taxonomy (GTDB): domain Bacteria; phylum Pseudomonadota; class Alphaproteobacteria; order Acetobacterales; family Acetobacteraceae; genus Rhodovarius. The sequence continues at coordinate 4,862 of JAIXVH010000127.1, forward strand.
TCGCCAGTGTGACAGGAACAGCCATTGCCCGAGATTGGGGCGCACCGCCGCCTCGGCCGCGGCGTCCAGCGTGGCGATGCCCTCGCGCAGATCGGCCGGCATGGCGATGGGCGCGGAGAACCGCACGTCGAATGAGGGGCCCGGGTGGCGTGTCGCATGCGCCAGCACCACCTGCGCGCCGGTGCGGTGGGCGAGCCGGACGATGGTGCTGATGTTGCCGCCCTCAGCGATCGGGCGGCCCATCGCCGGCGCATTGGGGCTGCCATCGCGCACCTCGTCGATGAACAGCAGCACCACGCCGCGCTCTTCCTCCAGCGTGCGCACCAGGGTGCGGGTGGCGGCCGGCGATCCGCGGAGCAGACGCTGGCAGAAGGGCGTGCGCGCGCGCACCGCCTGCATCTCGCGATAGGCGTCGGGCGGTGGTTCGTAGATGGCGGTGGGCGGCGCGCCGCATTGCCACATGGCTGGCGCGAGCGTTTCCCAATTGCCCAGGTGCAGCCCGGCCACGATCAAGGGGCGGGCGGCGAGATGCTCGGCGCCCTCCACGCGGATGCGGCCCTGGGCCTGGATGCGGCGCAAACGCGGCACTTCCATGATGCTGCGCGCGGAATTCTCGATATTGGCCGCGCAGAGCGCCTCGATCGGTCCAGCGGGGCGCAGCCTGGTCAGCGCCGCGCGCATATTCGCCACCGCCCGCGGGTGCAGCCGCGGGCCCAGCTTGCGTCCCATGAAGCCCGACAGCCCATCCGCCACAGGGTCCGGCGCATGCGCCATGACGTGCGACAGGCTGCGGTCGAGCGCCGCGATCAGCAGTTGCCGCGCATTCATGTGCGTTGCAACAGCATGGGCAGATGCGCCCCCGGCCGCAGGGTCAGCCGGGAGACCGGTTGCACCACATGCCCGGGTTTCATCGCCGGTGCGAAATCCTGCGCCAGAGTGGCGAGGCAGATTACGCTTTCGACCATGCCGAATTGCTGCCCGGTGCAGACGCGCGGGCCGATGCTGAAGGGCACATAGGAATAGCGAATGGGCTGGCCCTCGATGAAGCGTTCGGGCCGGAAATGGTCGGGCTGTTCCCACAGGCGCGGGTTGCGATGCAGCAGCCATGGCACCACCAGCAGCAGCGAGCCGCGCGGCACAGGCTTGCCGGCCACCGTGGTATCGACCAGCGCCTCGCGCGCCAGCACCGGCACCGGCGGGTAGAGGCGCAGCGTTTCCTCGATGACGGCGCGCGCATAGGGCAGGTTCGGCACGTCGTCATGGCCGGCGGCACGCCCACCCAGCACGGCGCGCGATTCCTCGCGCAGGCGCGCGGCGCTGGCCGGCGCATTGGCCAGCAGGAACCAGGCCCAGGCCATGGTGTTGGCCGTGGTCTCGTGCCCGGCCATGAACAATGTCGCGGCCTCGTTGCGCAGCGCCCAGGGTTCCATGGCCTGCAAGGCGGCCAGCGCCCGCACCAGCGAGGCATCGCCATCGGGCTTGCGCAGCACATCCGCGATCAGCGCATCCAGGACCTTGTGGATGCGCTTGGCTTCCCGGCTGGCGGCGATATTGCCCAGGCGCGAGACCCATTCCGGCAGGCCCATCATCGCGCCCAGCGCCGACTGGCCGATGCGCGCCTGGTAGGCCGAGAAGGCGTGCACGACACGCGCCGCAGCATCGCTGCCCAGGCTGCGGCCGAACAGCGTGCGGCAGATGACCTCCGCGGTCATCTCCGCCATCTCCTCCAGCGCGTCGAATTCGCTGCCCGCGGGCATGGCGGACCAGCGCGCATGCCATTCGGCTGCGACCTCGGTCATGACGGGCGCCAGTTCGGCCATGCGCGAGGCATGGGTGACGGGGGCTACGGCACGGCGACGGGCGCGCCAGGTTTCGCCATCCGAGACGAACAGCCCATCGCCCAGCAGTGGTTCGAGGGCGAAGCGCATCTGCGGTGATTTGCGTTCGAAGGCCGCGGCCTGCTCGACGAAGGTCTCGCGCACCGTCTCGGGGCTGTTGCAGATGAAAACGGTGCGGCGCAGCACGCGGGAGGAGAAAAAATCGGCGGAGAAGGCACGCTCGGACCAGATGTCGAGCATGGAGCCGCGGAACTTGCGGATGCTGCCCAGAAGGCCGAGCGGGCGTGTGTGGCGCGGCGGGTAGGGCGGAATGAAGCCTGTAGCGGACATGCCGGGCGAATCTCCGGGCGCGCGGGCGGCATGCCGTTGCGGAACGATCCGCGCCTTATGGGCAAGCGGCGGCGGGTGGTCCAGCCACCCGCCGCATCGCCGTCAGAACTTCCAGGTCAGCGCGCCCAGCGCGCGCGGGCCGCAGATATTCTGCCCGCCGCCGGCGATCGGCACGCAGCGTGAGCGGCCGATCGAGGTGTCGAAATAGCCCACCGAGGCCACGACATTGCCGAAGCTACCGAGGTCGAAGGTGCGGGAGACCGTCAGGTTCCAGTTGGCATAGGAGGGTGCGCCGAACACCGCCGTGCGCTCCACATGCTGGTAGCCGACGCGGCCGCCCAGCACGATGCCCTGAAAGCCCGTGGCCCAGTCGGCGCCGCCCTCGACATAGGCGCCGAAGCCCGAGGAGCCGAAGAAATTCGGGCTGAAGGCAACGGTGCCGTTCACCGTGACCGGCCCGATCTCACGCGCGGCCTTGATCACCGCTTCGGCGTAGTTCAGCCGGCCGAAGCCCGCGCGCTGGCCGTGATAGGTGTACCAGACCGCGCCGACATCGAAATTGATGTCCAAGGCGGTGAAGCGGAAGCCCACCAGCCCGTCGATCTCGGCGCGCTGCGGGAAGGCGCCGGCGGGGGTGAAATACACGTTGGAGATAAAGCCGCCGATATAGAGGCCCGAACTGTGCAGCACTTCCGCCGTGGCCTGGCCGGCCATGCGGCTGCCGGTCTGGCTGATGCCACGGAACAGGTAGTCGGACTGGATGGCCAGGCTGCCCGAGACGGTCAGGCCGGTCTCGCCGATGGCGGTCTGCGCCTGGGCCGGCGGGGCGAAGCAGGATGCAGCCAGGGCGGCCAGGGCCAGCAGGGCGTTGCGTGCGCGCATAGGGGTCTCCTTCGCGGTGTATGACATTGCGATGAAACACCGCCGCGCGGGTTGGGCGCAGGTACAATCAGCGGGATTCCACTGCGCGCCGCACAACATTTGCGCAGAGCTTGCGCAGTGTCCCCGTGAATGCCTTAGAATGGCCAATATTGCCAAAAATTTAGGCGGGAAGCAGCCGCAATACCCCACCGCGCGACGCATCCACCAGCAGATAGGCAAGGCCCTGCGTGTCGAAGAGCACCTGCCGGATTCGCTGGCGGCCCCAGAGCAACCGTTCTTCGGCACCCGGTGCATCGCCCTGCATCACGATGCGCAGCAGTCCCGGCGGGTTGAGGCAGGCCAGGAAGGCCTGGCCGCGCCAGCCGGCAAAGGCGCCGCCGGGCGAAAACGCCAGCCCCGAGGGGCTGATCGCCGGCACCCAGACCCGCGCGGGGTCGACCATGCCCGGCGCGGAGGTGCGGTCGCTGATCTGCGTGCCGGAATAGTTCCGCCCATGCGTGACCACCGGCCAGCCGTAATTGGCGCCGGGGCGGATCAGGTTCAGCTCATCTCCGCCCAGCGGGCCGAATTCCGCGGCGAAGAGGCTGCCGGTGGCCGGGTTGAACGCGATGCCCTGCGGGTTGCGATGGCCATAGGACCAGATCTCGGCACGCGCGCCGCGCCGGTTGGTGAAGGGGTTGTCGGCCGGGATGCTGCCCTCGGCTGTCAGGCGGATGACCTTGCCGGCCAGGTCGTCCAGCGCCTGGGCGCGTTCGCGGGTTTCGTTGCGGTCGCCGCTGGTCAGGAACAGGTATCGGCCATCCGGGGAGAAGGTGATGCGGCCGCCATAATGCAGCCGGCCGCTGCGCTGGACGGGTGTGCAGTCCAGCACCGGCGTCACATCCTCCAGCGCGTTGCCATCGGCCGAAAGCCGCGCCCGGCACAGCCGCGTGGCCAGCCCGCCCTGCACCACGGCGGATTGCGCGAACCAGATGCGCCGGCTGGCGGCGAAATCCGGCGCCAGCGCCACATCCAGCAGCCCGCCCTGGCCGCCCGCATCGACCGCGGGCACGCCGGTGATCGGCGGCCCCACAATGCCATCGCGCGACAGCAGCCGCAGCCGGCCGGGGCGTTCAGTCAGCAGCAACCGGCCATCGGGCAGGAAGGCGCCGCCCCATGGGCGATCCAGCCCTGTGGCCCATTCCTGCACGGTGAAGCGTGCGGCCTCGGAGGCGATGATCTCCTGCGCGCGGGCGAGACCCGGCGCCAGCAGCGCCGCGGCCAGCGCGCGCCTGCGCATCATTCGCCGAGCTGCGCCGCGATCCAGTTCTTCATCTGGCCCTTGGGCATGGCGCCGACCTTGGTGTCGACCGGCTTGCCATCCTTGAACAGGATCATGGTGGGGATGCCGCGCACCGCGTATTCATTCGGCGTCATCGGGTTTTCGTCGATATCGACCTTCGCGATGGTCAGCTTGCCGGCATATTCCTTGGCGATCTCATCCAGCACGGGGGCCACCATGCGGCAGGGGCCGCACCATTCGGCCCAGAAATCCACCAGCACGGGGCCGGTGGCGTTCAGCACCTCCTCGCGGAAGGTCTCATCGGTGACGGCCTTGGTCAGTTCGCTCATCGGGGGGATTCCTGGATTCGATGCGCAGATAGGTGGGGGCGCGCCGGGGGGGCGGTCAAGGTGCGTAGGCGTCGAGCAACCCATCCGGCAGCGTCATCAATTCCGCCGAATAGGTCCAAAGCAGCGCGCATTCCACCGCGCGCCCCGGAAAGGCCGCGCGCAACAAGGCGCGATAGGCCGCCATCTGCCGCAGATAGGCGCCAGGCACGGTCTCGGCGCTGCGCGGCACCGGGCGGTTTGTCTTGTAGTCCACCAGCAGCACCTGATCGGGGCCGACCAGCAGCCGGTCCACCTGGCCCGAGAACAGACGCCCGCCGATACGCCCGGCGATCGGCGCCTCGGCCAGGCCGCCGGGGGCGAAGACCGGGTGGTGCAGCAGGGCCAGCGCCTCACGCGCGATCTCGGCCTGGATTTCGGCCGGCAGCCCATGGCCGGGGCGGGCCAGGAAGCGCGAAGCGGCCTCGGCCCGCGCCGCCGCGGGCAGGGCGGGCAGGTGCTGCAACAACGCATGGATCAACCGGCCGCGGCGGAAGCGAAGGCCCAAGGGGTCGCCCGGCGCATGGGGTGCTGCGGCCGGCGGGCCGGATTCGGCATCTGTCAGGTCAGACGGCGCCAGCACGGCCTCCGCCTCTCCGGGTGCGGCGCGGGAGGTCCATTCGGGCAGTGCCTTGGCCGCTGCGTGGGGTTGTGCCGATTCCGGCTTGGGCGGCGCGGTCTGCGGTGATTCATGGCACAGCAGCGGGCCGTTGAAGCCGGGCTGGTCGAAGGGCAGTTCGCGCGGCTGCAAGCCCGTAAAGCCCAGGGCGATGCGGCTGTACCAGTCATGCTCCGGCGCTTTCTGGTGGCGCGACCAGCCGGCGACCAGCAGCCGGTCCTCGGCGCGCGTGAGCGCCACATAGAGCAGCCGATTCTCCTCCTGCCGGCGGCGGCGGGTCTCGGCCTCGCGCAGGCGTTCGGCGGCCTCAGGCTGCGGCACCTCCTTGCGCGGAATCCATAGTGGCAGGGGGTGGTTCGCGCCCTCTTGCAGCCAGCGCAAGCCGGTATCGGGGCGAGCGCGGCTGATGGTGTCGGGCAGGATCACCACCGGCGCCTGCAACCCCTTGGCGCCATGCGCGGTCATGATGCGCACTTGGCCATGCCCGGCTTCGGCGTCGCGCTTCACCTCCGCGCCGCCTTCGCGCAGCCAATGCAGGAAGCCTTGCAGGCTGGGCGGGTGGCGGGCCTCATGCACCAAAGCGGCGTTCAGCAGTTCATCCAGCCCATCGGCGGCATCGGGGCCCAGGCGCGCCAGCAGCGCCGCGCGTGCGCCGCCCGCGCCCAGCAATTCGGCCAGCAGCGCATGCGGCGTCGCGCGGTCGGCCCGGGCGGACCAATGCGCCAGCCAATCGGCGGCGCGCGCGAATTCGCCCTGGCCGCCGCGATGCGCCATCAGCGTCGCGTACAGGCTGCGCTCGCGCCCATGCGCCAGGCGGAACAGCGCGTCTTCATCGAGCCCGATCAGCGGTGATTTCAGCAGCGCCGCGAGTTGCAGGTCATCCTCGGGCAGCAGTGCGACATCCAGCAGCGCCAGCACATCCATCACGCCGATCTGCGCGGTCAGCGCGATGCGATCCAGCCCGCCCACCGGCACATCCGCCGCCTTCAATTCGCGGATCAACAGCCGCGTCAGCAGATTGCGCTGGCGCACCAGCACCAGGATGTCACCGGGGCGGATGGCGCGTTGGCGGGAGGGCAATTCCTCGCGCCCGATCATGGCGGCGATGCGCTGCGCGAGTGCGCGGGCCAGTTGTGCCTGGGCGTTCTCCTCGGCCTCGGCGGCTTCCGGGATGGCCCAGGGCGGCGGCGCGGGCGTCGGCGTGGCGACCAGCAGGGGCCAGAGCTCCACCATGCCTGCCTGCCCCGCGCGATGCGCGGTGTGGCGCAGCGACGGCGCTTCCGGCGGCAGCACACCGTCGCGCGCATCGGCGGGCGCGAACACCGCATCGACCAGTTCCAGCACCGCGGGCGTGGAGCGGAAGGACACATCCAGCGGCACATCACGGAAGGTGCCGCCGGCCGCGCGCACGCGCGGCTCGAAATAGGCTCGCGCCTTGGCGAAGCCCTCAGGGTCAGCGCCCTGGAAGGCGTAGATGGACTGCTTCACATCGCCCACCGCGAAGACGGTGCGGGGCCGTTCCTGCGCGCTTTCGCCCACGAAGAACTCGCTGGTCAGCGCCTGCATGATGCCCCATTGCGCGGGGTTGCTGTCCTGCGCCTCGTCCAGCAGGACGTGTTCGATGCCGCTGTCGAGCTTGTAGAGCACCCAGGCGCTGCCGGGGTCCTTCAGCAGCTTTTCGGTGGCGCGGATCAGGTCATCGAAATCGAGCTGCGCGCGCGCCTGCTTGGCGGCGCGATAGGCATGCAGCACGGGCGTGGCGGTGGCCAGCAGCGCACGCGTGGCGGCGGCCAGCCGCAGCGCGTTCATGCGGGCCGCGATGTCGCGGATGCGCGCGCCTTCATCCTGGATCACGGTATTCTGCGCGGCGGCGGCGGGCGCGCCCATGCCGCCCTTGGTCGCGAAGCTCTTGCGCACCGTGCCTTCGGTGGTGAGCAGGAAATCGCGATGCTCCTCAAAGCGCGCGGCGCGGCCGGCGGCATCCAGCCGCAGCCAGGCATCCAGCCTGCGGCCACGCTCCTGGTCGTTCTCATTGCGGCTGGCGATGAGCGCGGCCTGGGCGCGGCGCAGCGTTGTGTCATCGCAGCCGGTCGCGGCCTCGTGCCGGAGTGTCGCGTCATCCTGGCCGGCGGCGCCGAGGGCGTGTTCCAGCACGCGGATCAGCGCATCCAGCCCGCCGGATTGCTCCATCGCCTCGTCCAGCTTGGCGCCGTTCTTCGTCGCATCCCGCGCCAGATCGGCGAAGCGTTCGGCGGCGATGAGGCCGGCCACTTCCGCCAGCGCGCCGCTGCCGGCCGCGCGCGCCAGTGCATCCTCCCGCGCTTCGGCCAGCGTGGCGGCGGCGTCGCTTTCCTCCAGCACGGTGAATTGCGGCGGCAGGCCCGCTTCCAGCGGGAAGGCGCGCAGCAGCGTCTGGCAGAAGGCATGGATGGTGGCGATGCGCATGCCGCCGGCCAGCTCCAGCACCTCGGCGAATAAACGCCGCGCGAGATCCGCTTCGGCTGGTGTCGCCGCGCGGCCGAGCAGCGCGGTGAGAGACGTGTTCAGCTGCGCATCATCATCCACCGCCCATTCGCCCAACCGGCGGTTCAGACGCTGCGCCATTTCGGCTGAGGCGGCCTTGGTGAAGGTCAGGCACAGGATGCGCCCGGGTGGCGTGCCGGCCAGCATCAGCCGCAGCACCCGATCGGTCAGCAGCTTGGTCTTGCCCGAACCCGCGCTGGCCGACACCCAGGCCGAGACGGTGGGGTCGGAAGCGCGTGATTGTGCAACCTCGGCCGCGGCGGCGGGGTTCATGGGCTGTCCTGCCATTCCGCGCGCCGCGCCAGGTGGTCGTAATCCGTGCCGCGCGCCTGGCGGCCGGGATGCGGGCGCGCGGTGAAGGGGGCATCGCCGCGCAGCAATGTCTTGGCGATGCTGTCCAGCATTTCCTCGGCCTGGGCCATGAGGTTCGCGATCTCTTCGATCTGCATCACCTCGCCGGGCGGCACGCCGCCGGTCAGCTTCCAATAGGCCATGCTGCGTGTGTCCGCAGCGGGTATCCCCTGGAAGGCGCCATGCGCGGCCAGCAGCGCCTCGAGCGGCAATTGCGGCTGCGCGCCGGTCTCGACCTCCTTGTTGGAGGGCAGGGCGCCGGTCTTGTAGTCCAGGATCAGCACGCCGCCGGCGGCGCATTCATCGACGCGGTCGGCGCGGCCATGCAGGGTGATGCCGCTGATCACCGCCTCGGCCTTCACCTCCTGATGCGTGCGCGCCAGCGGCGTGGTGTGGCGCAGCGCCGCCTCCTGCTCGCGGATGAAGGCGCCGATGCGCGACAGGCGCGGCGTCCAGAAGGCGCGCAGCGAAGGGCGCAGCGCGGCCTTGTCCATCGCCGTGGTGGCCGCCGCATCCCATAGCGCCGCGGCGTCACCGGGCAGCGCGTGGGGGCCGATGGCGCGCAGGAATTGCGCCATGGCGTCGTGCACCACCTCCCCGTATTCGGCGGCACCGATTTGCGCGTCGATCGGGTCGAGCGGCGCCAGTTGCAGCACCCGGCGCGCGTAGAAGGCATAGGGGTCAGCCAGCAGCGTCGCGACCTCGGTCACCGAGACGCGGGCGGGGCGCGCGGCGCGCGGCGGCGCGGGGCGCGGGCGCGGCGCGGGCACTGGCGGTGCAGCGGGCTGGTCGAGCTGCGCGGCCCAGGCGGGCGCGGGGTTGTCGGGCAGTGCCAGGCCCTCGGGCCAGGTCGCCGCGCGCTGGCCGCGCAGGAAGGTGGAGAGCCGCGTCAGCCAGCGCGCCGGCACGGTGGGTGCGCCGCCGCGACGGGTTGCGCGCGACAGCACTGCATCGGGCGCGGCGCAGGCGGTCAGCAGGAAATCAGCCGCGACGCGGCCAATGCGCGCTTCCGGTGCCGGCAGGCCGAAGCGTTCGCGCATGGGCCGGCCCATCCAGGGGCCGGGGTCGGTGGCGACGGGCCAGACCGTCTCATCCAGCCCGCCCAGGACCACGCGGTCGAAATGCAGCAGCCGCGCTTCCAAAAGGCCCAGGATGGCCACGCGCGGATGCGCATCATGCGCGCGCGGGCGGCGCGCCACGCCTTGCGCCAGCGCGGCTTCGAACAAGGCGGGGAAGCGCGCGGGGGCGATGGGCGGCAATTCCTCGAAGCCCTGCTGCATGTCGGCCAGGTGTTCGGCCAGCGCCTCGCCCGCATCGCCGGCATAGAGGGCAAGGCCGCCTGGCGCCTCGCCCGTGGCGGCCAGCGCCTCGGCCGCGGCGAGCAATTCTGCCAGCAATGCGGCGGGCGGGCGCGCGATGCCGGCGGGCAGCGCCGTGAAGGGGCCGAGTGCGCGGCCCAGCGCCTCGACCACACCCAGGCATTGCGGCGGTGCGGCCACCGGCACGGCCTGCGCCAGCCCATCCAGCCCCGCTGCCGGGCGCGGGCCGCGCAATGCCGCGCGTTCCAGCAGGCGCGTCGCGGCCAGCCATTCCGCGCGAGCCCACCCGCCGGCGCAGAGCGGGTGCTTCAGCACCGAGAGCAGCGGCACGGGCGCGAAATCACTCGCCACCATCGCCGCCACCAGCCGCAGGAAGGCGCCCTGTTCGGTCAGTGAGAGCGGTTGGCCCGCGCTGTCCTCGGCGGCGATGCCGTGGCGGGCGAGTGCCGCCATGGTGCGCCGCGCGAGGTCACGGTCCGGCGTGACGAGCGCGGCGCGCGCGCCAGGCTGTTCCAGCGCCTCGCGCAGCAATAGCGCAATGGCGCGCGCTTCGTGTTCGGCATCGGGGGCGGTCGCGGCCGACAGCCCCGCCAGGGCAGGCGCCCAGTGGTCTGGCCGGCGCGATTGCCAGGCGGGCAGGGCGGCTGCGGGGCGCAGCGCCTGGCCCAGCAGGGCCGTGCGCGGCGGGGCTTCGGGCGTCGTGGTCCAGGGCGGGAATTCCAGCCGTGTCTCGCCCATCAGGCGCAGCAACCGCCGCTGGCCCTGGAAGGGGTGGGTGGGGGCGGCGTCCAGCGCATCGGGCGCGAGTTCGGCGGTGGCTGCATCCTCGGCGTGCAGCACCACGAAGCCCTGCGGCAAATGCTGCGCGATGACGCGCAGCAGGCGCGCGGCGGCAGGCACCGTGCCGCCGGTGCCGATGCCGGCGGCAACCACCATCTCAGGCGGTGGCGCGGCCTCCCAGGCATCGGCCTGGGTGGAGAGGGCGAGCACGCGACGCAGCCCGATATCGAGCAATTCGCGGTCTTCCAGCCAGCCCTGCCAGGCCTCCGCCACGCCACGCAGGAAGGCGGTGGTGACCTGCCAATGGATCGCAAGTTCGCCCTGCACCAGGCCTTCCAGCTTTTCGAGCCAGGCGGCCTGCAGCCGCGCGGGTTCGCGCAGCAAGGTGGCATCGGCTTCTTCCAGTGCGATCTCGTCGAACAGCGTCGCCAATTCGCCCGCGAGGCCCCAGGCCTGTTCCGGTGTGGGCGGCCCGCCGCGTGAGGGCGGCAGGCGCATCGCCATTTCCGCCAGCACCGCCTGGCGGCGCAGGGGTGCGACGGCCGGCGGCAATTCCAGCAGCGCGGGCAGGGCGAGTTCGTCGGCATCCTCGGTGGACAGGCCCGCGAGTGCGCGCATGCGCGGCAGCAGCGCGGCCCCTTCCTCGGCCGGCATGAAGGCGGCGCGCAGGGCACGCGCTGAACGCCGCGTGGGCAGCAGGATGGTGGCGCGCGCCAGCGCGTC
>JAIXVH010000009.1 GCA_027483125.1 Acetobacteraceae bacterium
CCACACCCTGCCAGACGCCCCAGCCCAGGATGGCGATGATCACCGCCGCCTGAAGGGTCGCCATCCGCTTGATCCAGTTCTCGATCATCGGCTGCTCCTCAGAACTGGAAGTAGAGGAAGGGAACGGCGGCGCGGCTGTAGAGCAGGATCATCCCCAGGATGAAGCCCGCGGTCGGCGCCCAGAACCAGCAGAGGCGCCAGAAGCCGCCCATCGCCTCCACCGGCTGCTGCCAGGGCAGGCGGCTGCCCGCAAGCGGCAAATAGACCAGCGCTGCGCCGATCAGCAGGCACCACCACTGGTCCGGCGTGACCTGCCAGGCGAGCGCGTCGGAAAGGCCGATGCTGGAGGGCAGGAACATCGCGCCATACATCGCGAAGGCGCTGGTCACGTCATGCGCGCGGAAGGCGACCCAGCCCAGGATGACGGCCAGCATCAGCAGTGCATTGCCGAGAATATACGGCATCGGACCATGCCCCGCCGCGCGCCAGGAGCGGTGCAGCGCGAGCAGGCCGCCATGCCAGAAGCCCCAGAGGATGAAGGTCCAGTTGGCGCCATGCCAGAAGCCGCCGATCACCATGGTCATCAACAGGTTCACATAGGTGCGGACCGGGCCTTTGCGGTTGCCGCCGAGCGAGATGTAGAGGTAGTCGCGCAGGAAGCGGCTCAGCGTCATGTGCCAGCGCTGCCAGAATTCCTGGATGGAGCGCGAGAGATAGGGCCAGTTGAAGTTCTCCGGGAAGTGGAAGCCGATCATCAGCGCGAGCCCGATGGCCATGGCCGAATAGCCCGCGAAATCGAAGAACAGCTGGAAGGTGTAGGCCACCGCGCCGAGCCATGCGTCGGCCACCGTCGGGTTGGGCAGCGCGAAGGATGCGTCCACCAGCGGGGCCAGCGTATCGGCGATGATCACCTTCATCGCGAAGCCGGCCATGAAGCGCCTGGCACCCGCGCCGAATTGCGCCAGGCTGTGGTGGCGCGATTTCAGCTCCTGGTCGATCTCGGCATAGCGCACGATGGGGCCTGCGATCAGTTGGCTAAAGATCGCCTTGTAGGCCGCATAGTTCACGAAGGAACGGCTGACCGGCACGTCACGGCGGTAGACGTCGATCAGGTAGGAGACGGATTGCAGCACGTAGAAGGACAGGCCGATGGGCAGCACGATCTCCGACCAGTTGACCGTGCCGAAGCCCAGCGCCGCCATCGCCTGGTTGAAGCTGGCCACGCCGAAATTCGCGTATTTGAAATAGCCGAGCACGCCCAGATTGCCGATCAGCCCCACCACCATCAGCCGCGTGCGCGCCCGCTCATCGGCCGCATCCATGCGCAGGGCGATGACGAAGGTGAACAGCGTGACGCCGATGAGCAGGCCGAGGAAATCCACCCGCCACCAGGCGTAGAACGCCCATGACAGGATCAGGATGGGCCAGTTGCGCCACCTGAACGGCGTCAGGAAATAGACCGCGAAGAACAGCGGCAGGAACAGGAACAGGAATTCGAAACTGGCGAAGATCACGCGGGCTGGTCCCCCTGGGGCCGTGACCCCTCACGCCCCGCCGTGATCCTGCCGCCAACCGAGTTACGGTTGCAAGCACGGGGCGTTGACCGCGCAACCGGGGGCTGTTCCCATGGCGCCAACCAATCGGAGGAAAGCACCATGCGCGCCTGGGCCGTCGTCGAGAATGGAAAGCCCCTGCAGGAAATGGACCTGCCCACGCCCACACCCACCGGCGCGCAGGTGCTGCTGGAGGTGACGCATGCCGGCGTCTGCCATTCCGACCTGCATATCTGGGAAGGCGAGTACAACATGGGCAGCCGCGGCATCATGCGCATGGTCGATCGCGGCATGAAGCTGCCACTCGCCATGGGCCATGAGATCGTCGGCCGCGTGGTGGCCTGGGGGCCGGAGGCGGAAGGCCATGTGCAGGCCGGCGATCACCGCATCGTCTTCCCCTGGGTGGGCTGCGGCACATGCGAGCCCTGCCTGAACGATGATGAGAACATGTGCGCCAATGGCCGCGCGCTGGGCGTGTACCAGCATGGCGGCTACGCCACGCATGTGCTGGCGACGCATTGGAAGCACCTGGTGGCGTTTGACGGCTTGGACCCCTCGCTCGCGGCCACCTATGCGTGCTCGGGCATCACGGTGTTCAGCGCGATCCGCAAGGTGATGCCGATGCGCCCCAGCGAGCCCATCGTGGTGGTGGGCGCGGGCGGGCTTGGCCTGCAGGCGGTGGCGGTGCTGCGCGCGCTCGACCACCAGCGCATCATCGTGGTCGATGTCAGCGAGGAGAAACTCGCCGCCGCCCGCGCGCAGGGTGCGACCGACACGGTGCTGGCCAGCGATGAGGGCACCACCAAGCGCATCATGGCCGCAGCCGGCGGCGCGGTCGCCGCCGTGATCGACCTGGTCAATGGCACACAGACCGCGCGCTTCGCCTTCGATGCGCTGCGCAAAGGTGGAAAACTGGTGCAGGTGGGGCTGTTCGGCGGCGAACTGGCGCTGCCATTGCCGCTGATGGCGATGCGCGCGCTCACCATCCAGGGCAGCTATGTCGGCAGCGTCAAGGAGTTGCGCGAATTGGTGGGCATCGCGCAAAGCCGCGGCCTGCCGCCCATTCCCGTGACGAATGAGCCGCTGCACATGGCAGATGCCGCGCTGAACCGCCTCAAGGATGGGCTGGTCACCGGCCGCATCGTGCTGACCGCCGCATGACAGGTTGACGCGGGCGCGCAACGCCGGTTTGCTGCCCCTTCAATGCATTGCAGGGAATGGCTGGCCCGATGGAGACACTGACCCGCGCCCAATTGGTCGAGGCGATCTATTCCGAGGTCGGCCTGTCGCGCACCGAATCGGCGGCCCTGCTGGAATCGGTGCTCTCGCGCATGTCCGATGCGCTGGGCGCGGGCGAGACGGTGAAGGTCTCCGCCTTCGGCACCTTCGCCGTGCGGCAGAAGGCGCAGCGCATCGGCCGCAATCCCAAGACCGGCGTGGAAGTGCCGATCACCGCGCGAAAAGTCCTGACCTTCCGCGCCTCCCAGGTGCTGAAGGCGCGCATCAACGGTGATCCGCTGCCGCGCGACCGCGACTGATGGCCGCCCAGCAGGAAAGCATGCCAGGCCTGGAGGCCGAGGAAGGCCGCCCTCGCAAAGGTGCGCAAGCCTTCCGCACCATCAGTGAAGTGGCTGAAGAACTGAACGTGCCACAACACGTGCTGCGCTTCTGGGAAGGCAAGTTCCCGCAACTCAAGCCGCTCAAGCGCGGCGGCGGGCGGCGCTACTACCGGCCCGAAGACATCGCGCTGCTGCGCCGGATCGCGGCCCTGCTCTACGCCCAGGGCTACACCATCAAAGGCGTGCAGAAACTGCTGAACGACGACACCTCACCCGTCGCACCGGAGAACACCGCCAGCAGCATCGACGGCGCACGCGCGGCACTGGACGCGGTCGCGGCCGAATTGCGGGACTTGCTGAAGCGGCGATAGGCGCGCCCTGGGGGAGGGACGCTGTCCCTCCCCCAGACCCCCACCCTGCCAGGGGTCAAGGACCCCTGGACCGCGGTGGGTTATCGGTCTGGTTGGGGAGGGGGCATGGCGTCCAGTTGATGATGGGAGCGCCCTTGATGCCCCCTCCCCAACCAGACCGAAGACTCATGGGATCCAAGGGACTGTGTCCCTTGGCGGGGTGAGGTTTGGAGAGGGGCGGCGCCCCTCTCCAAGGCACCCTATCCGCTACGTCTGCACATCCCGCCCGCGCGTCCTGTACTCCGGTGGTGCGGCGGGTCGTGGCGGGGCTTCGGGTCCGCGGCGTGCGGCGCTTTGGCGCAGTGCGATCAGGGTGATGCCGGCGAATTCGGTGGCGGCAGCGATATCGGCTGGGCTGTCTTGTGTGCGCACATGGATCACGGCCAGGCGTTCGGCGACCACGCCTGCGCACCACAGGCCCAGGGCTGGGCCTTCGGCCTGGCCGTGCAGCATCTGGCCGCAGCGCAGCAGGGTTTCGCCGTTGCGGGCGATGGTGCCGGCGCTGCGCAGTTCCAGGGTTTCGCCCACCCGCTGGGCGGCGATGCGCGCGCCGTCCAGCATGCTGATGAAGACGGTTTCGAAGCCGGGTGCGTCCACCGCATGGGCGTCGGGTTGCAGTCGGCCTTCCAGCAGCGAGACGGTGGCGCGGCCGGGGCCATTGGCCTGGCGGAAGGGCATCAGTGTGGCGCTGGGTGCGCCGTTGCGCGCGACGGTGGCGGGCGGGCCCGCGGGGCGGTAGGCGCTGGCGGTGCCGGGCATGGCCTGCAGCACCGGCAGCATGGCGGGCGTGCCCTGGCAGGCGGTCAGCAGCAGCAGGATCGGCAGAAGGGCGCGCATGGCGCAGGATGTCGGTTTGCGCGGGGTCCGCGCAACACTCGATTGCGTCAAAATCGCCGTGGCCGCAGCCCGGCATGGAACCAGGTGATCATCGAGTAGATGTCATAGACCGGCAGGCCGGTCTCGGCCGCCACATCGGCGGCGTAGGGCGGCATGTTGGTGCATTCCAGCACGATGGCGCCCAACTCCGGGCAGATCGCGCGCAGGCGGCGGGCGGCGTCCAGGATGTCCTCGCGCGCGAGGTCCACATCCATGTCCTCGCTTTCGGCGCGGATCAGCACGCGGAAGAATTCCTGGCCGCCCTCGGTGCCGACAATGGGTGTATCCGCGGGCACGCGGGCGCCGGCCAGATGGGCGGGCGTGATGCCGGCGGCATTGACCGTGATGATGCCCACGCGCTGTCCTGGCGGCAGCGTGGCCTGCACCCAGGGCACCTGCATCATGGAGGAGGTGGCGACCGGCACGCCCAGCGCGTCCTGCATCTGCGCCTGGAAGATCGAGAGGAAGCCGCAATTGGTGGTGATGGCTTCCGCGCCGAGGGCGATCAATTCCCGCCCCGCGGCGATGAAGTCGCCCAGCAGCCCAGCCGCGCCGCCCACCACCACGCGTTCGGGTGAGGCGCCCTGCACCACCTTGTACAGCACCGGGAATGGCCAGGTGCTGGCATTGCCCATATCGCCCGGAATGCGCGGAAAACGCGCTTGCAGCATCAGGATGCCCAAGGGCGCGCCATAGATCGCGCGGCCGCCCTTCGCGATGTTCTTGCGATTGCTGTTCATGCCCGCCACCTTACGGCGGTGACGTCACGGGAGCCAATGATGCATCGCCGAACCCTGCTTTCCCTGCCGCTGCTGGCAACACCCGCGCTGGCGCAGGATGCCTTTCCCTCGCGGCCCATCACGCTGCTGACGGGCTTTCCCAATGGCTCGGGCCTCGACATCTATGCGCGGCGCATGCAGGAGCCGTTGCAGCGGATTCTGGGCCAGCCGCTGGTGATCGATAATCGCTCGGGTGCGGGCGGCAATATCGCATCGGACTTCGTCGCCAAGGCGCGGCCGGATGGCTACACGCTGCTGTTCGGCACGGCGGGCACGCATGCGATCAACCAGTCGCTGTATCGCACGCTGCCCTTCCATGTGGTGCGGGATTTCACGCCGATCGCGCATATGGGCGATGTGCCCAATGTGCTGACCACCAGCGCCGAACGCCGGCCGAACCTGCGCGGCTGCCCTGATGTTCTGGCCGCCGCGCGGGCGCGGCCGCAGGCGGTCAGCTATGGCTCCACCGGCAATGGCGCATCGACGCATCTGGCCGGCGCGCAATTCGGCGCGGCCGCCAATCTGGACATGTTGCACGTGCCCTTCCGCGGCCAGCCGTTTACGCAGACGGCGCTGCTGGCCGGCGATATCGACCTGTTCTTCAACCAGGTCGGGCCGGCGCTGGGTGCGATCCGCGGCGGGCAGACGCGCGCCATCGGCGTGACCACCGCCGCGCGGCTGCCGGTGCTGCCCGATGTGCCGACCATCGCCGAGGCCTGCAACATGCCGGGCTTTGTCAGCACGACCTGGTACGGGCTGTTCGGGCCTGCGGGCATGCCGGCCGCACTCGTCAACCGGATCAATGGCGCGATCCAGCAGGTGATCCGCGCGCCGGATTTCGTGGATTGGCTGGTGACGACGCAGGCCATCGCGCCACCGCCGGTGGCCACACCCGCGGAGTTCGCCGCGATCCAGCTGCGCGACATTGAAAGCTGGGGCGCGCTGGTGCGGCGGATTGGTGTGACGGTGGACTGAGCGCACGCTTCCCGCTGGCGGCGTCCTCATGCACACTCCTCCGAAACAGGAGGAAACCCGCATGATCCGACGCCGCCAGGCGCTTGCCGCGCCATTGCTTCTGGCCCCGCTGGCCGCCCGCGCCCAGGAATGGCGCCCCACCGCGCCCATGCGCATCGTGGTGCCCGCCGCACCCGGCGGCACCACCGACATCATGGCCCGCATGCTGGCCCAGCACCTGCAGTCGCGTTTCGGCGTGAATGCGGTGGCCGATAACCGCTCCGGTGGCGGCGGCACCATCGGCACCATGGAGGTCATCCGCCAGGCGCCCGATGGGCTGACGCTGCTCTCGGGCAATATCGGGCCGCAGGCCATCGCCTATTCGCTGTTCCGCAACATGCCCTATCGCGCGGCCGATCTGCAGCCGGTGGGCAACATGATCCGCGGGCCGAATGTGCTGCTGGTGCACCCCTCCATCCCCGCACGCACGGTGCCGGAATTCGTGGAATATCTGCGCCGCAATCCGGGCCTGCCCTATGGGTCTTCGGGGGTGGGGCAATCGCCGCATCTCTCGGGCGTGTGGTTCACGCAGCTGACCGGCACCGAGGCCACGCATGTGCCCTTCCGCGGCGCGGGCCCGCTGATGCTGGACCTGATCGCGGGCAATGTCCGCTTCAGCTTCGACAACCTGACCACCTCCGTGCAGCAGATCCGCGCGGGTCAGGTCCGGGCACTCGCCGTGACCAGCGCCGATCGCAACGCGCAGATGCCCGAATTGCCGCCGCTGCGCGAAACCATGCCGCAGCTCGCCAATTACGAGGTGAACACCTGGTTCGGCATGTTCGCCCGCGCCGGCATTCCGGCCGCCGCCCTGCGCGTGCTGAACGCCGAGATCAACGCGCTGCTCGGCACCGAGGATACCCGCCGCCGCTTCACCGAAATGGGCGGCGTGCCGATGCCCGGCAGCCCTGAAGATTTCGGACGTTTCGTCGCCGCCGAGACC